>NZ_CANMXD010000007.1:0-220212 GCF_947501725.1 uncultured Planococcus sp.
GAATACCTGCGGAATGAATACCGAGATCCACATAGAAGAAGAGAAGGGTACGAGTAACAGGAAAGCGAACCCTTGTCTTCACTTTACATATGTTCGCAAAATATCAATTTAACGAACAAATAGAGTAGGCATATGATAAAATAAAGAGTATCAAGGTAGTTATCATCAAATTTACTCAAATCATGCAATTATTCACTTAATCCTCTGAAAAGCAGGTGTTACAAATTGAACCCATTTAATCGCGTCGACGAATTAAAAAAGCAATTAGATCAATACAGACCTCTTCCGGCCGCAGCTGTGAAGAACCTGCGCGATGTATACCGGGTGGAATGGACGTACAATTCGAATGCCATCGAAGGCAATACTTTATCGCTGATTGAAACCAAAGTAGTTATGGAAGATGGCTTAACGATTGGCGGCAAGCGACTGCAGGAGCACTTCGAAGTCATCAACCACGCAGAAGCCATTA
Organism: uncultured Planococcus sp.; assembly: GCF_947501725.1. Taxonomy (NCBI): domain Bacteria; kingdom Bacillati; phylum Bacillota; class Bacilli; order Caryophanales; family Caryophanaceae; genus Planococcus; species uncultured Planococcus sp. The sequence continues at coordinate 470 of NZ_CANMXD010000007.1, forward strand.
CCTTTATTGAGGAACAGGTCACTCAAACTGAGCCATTGGATGAGCGCACGCTAAAGACGATTCATCACTTGATCTTAAAGAACATCGACGATGAAAACGCCGGCAGGTATCGCTCGATTAACGTGAGAATTTCCGGTAGCCGGCATGAACCACCGCATTTTCTGCAGGTCGCAAATGAAATGCAGGAGCTTTTCGCTTGGTATGAACAAGAAAAAGATCGTATGCACCCGGTGGAACTGGCCGCATTATTTCATTTCAAATTTGTTTATATTCATCCGTTTGCAGATGGCAATGGACGGACTGCAAGATTGCTGATGAACTTGATTCTGATGGGTCACGGCTTCCCTCCTGCTATCGTCAAAGCGGAAGATACGCAGCGCTTAACCTATTACAAAGTGCTGGAAACAGCGAGCGTACAAGGCGATACACAGCCTTTCATCGAGTTGATTAAGCAGTGCGTAGAAGAAAGTTTGACGACGTATTTAAAAGCGATTCTATAGCAGTTAGTCTATTAACTTGATAATTTTCTAGAAAAAGCACTTATCACCACTATATGTTCGCTTAAATTACATTTTGCGAACATATAGAAATACATGAAAATGGAGGCTATTATGATATGGCGCTGACACCTGAAGAATTACAAGTCCTCCAACGGATTGAAAAACAGCTGAAGGACATGCCTTTTTATGTCGTAGAATATGTACGTTCCAAAAAACGCGCTGGTCTTTCGGCCGACACCTTGCTGCAGTATCTTTACCGGTATCAACACTTTTTCCAATGGCTGCTCCGTGAAGGACTTACAGAGGCTAAGGATACGCCTTCTATCCCCTTTGCTGTGTTGGCTGAATTGAAGAAGCAGGACGTGGAACTCTATATTGAGTTTTTAAAGGAAGAATCCATTACCCATGAAAACAACACCGTGAAAAAACGCGGCAATGCCGTCGTGACGCTCTCCGTGAATGCATTAAAATCGCTCTTCAACTACCTGACAAAAGAGACGGAAAACGAAGACGGCGAATCGTACTTCTACCGGAATGTCATGAGCAAAATTGTGCTGCACACGAAAAAAGAGACAGCCAGCCGCCGCGCGCAAAAAATCAGCTCCGTCATCCTGAATGAGCATGAAATCAATGATTTCCTCCAATTCATGGATCAGGAGTATGAAACCACTTTGACGAGTGGACTAGCACGTCAGCGTTTTAACCGAGATAAGGAGCGGGATTTAGCGATTCTCTCTCTTTTCCTTGGAAGCGGCATCCGTCTTGGAGAAATGGCCCGGATTCTCGTCAAGAAAGTGAATCTCAAAAAACAATTGATTGACATCAAGCGGAAAGGCGCGAAAGAAGATACTGTGCGGGTGATGGATCAAGCAATTCAACACGTAAAAGACTACATAGAAATCCGGGAAGCTCGGTATAGCGGATCGAAAGAAGTTCCATTCCTGTTTGTCACGCTTTACGGAGGGATAACACGCCCCCTCTCCCGTCGTGCCATTGAGAACCTGGTGAGCAAATATACCGCGGCATTTGCGCAAGGAGAAGGCATGAGCCCGCACAAGCTTCGACACAGTTTTGCGGCGGATTTCATCCGCAATGGGGGTAGTATTGTTCTGTTGCGCGATCAGTTAGGCCACAGCAATATCGAGACCACTTCTCTCTATACCAATTTGTCCAACAAAGACAATGAACAGGTCTTAACACGGATGGAAGAAAATCGATTAAAGCAGTAGACATGATAACCATTAGTGGCTATGAAAAAAGGACAAACGACTCTAGAAAGACGTTTGTCCTTTTTATCTTGAGGATTTTTAATAATGAATGTTATTTTAATTAATATTTTGCTAACAAATTTGCAACTTAATCAAAGTAAAGGCAGGGTGATAGAAGAAAACAATTTCAATCTTATTTTACGCTAAATAGAATTTTAGCGAACAGTTAAAGTTAATATCTAAATTATTTTCCCTCAAAACCAGAAGAGGGAGGAATAAGTTCTTCCTATCCCTTCTCTGATAACTTTCTATAGCAATTCTTTATTTTTTCCCCTTAGACTTTTAGTATCAATTTTTCCTTCTTCTATTAAGTTTAATAAATGAGCTTTAACGCTAGCTTCTTCTAATGACTGACTTTGATATTCCATATAGCCTGGTATATATTCTCGAAGAAAAACCATGTACTTCCTGTCTTTTTTATCATAAATGCCAAAAGAAGGGTAAAGCTTTCTGTCTTTTTTATCATATTTTATCCAGCTCGAATAATTCTTATCTTCTGTTAGACAATATCTTTCTCTTCCTCTTTCTGAATTCTTAAATTCACTCACACTTTGTTTAGCCAGTTCTAAAAAATTTTCATCTAATAAAGCATTACATGAAAAAGCTCTTTTTTTAGCTTCATTTTCGTCAGCAAACCAGCAAACAACCTCAAATTTATGCAAGTCTAAGAGTTGATATCCTGGAGACTTGCCAAGGCTACCAGGGTAACTAACGCTATGGTATCTTTCTGAGGTATCCCAATCAATTCTATTATTTAAACTAAAAACTAACGAACTGGCTTGGCTTGAGTTAAAATATTCGTTAAGCTTACTCTTCTCTTTCTCATCGTATATAAACCAATTAACAATATCGTTACGAACACTTTTCTTAGTTATGAACCTTTTTGGTTGTTCAACAACCTTTACTGGATCGGGTATTTCCTTCGCTTTATTTTCAGCTTTCATCTCAAAATAAATTCTATATGCATTTATCAAAGGAATGAGCATTTGTTTCTCCTTTATACTGTATTTTGTACTGAAAACTCTTAATTCACTAGTTCATAATCTTGTAAATACATATCAGTTACGTTTTCTAAATGGTCTCCAGCTTTATAGAAGTAAGTTTCATCATACTCTTTCAAGCCAATGAGGATGTTTTCATTTGCCAAGCGCTGCTCACTGATCATCTTAATATGGCAATAAATAGTGCCATTCGGTCAAAGACACCCGTATCTACTTGAGAAAAATCGATCTGCATCTTTTTCACTCTTCTCGCTTATTTATATCGGGAGGAGCAATCCATTTGTTTAGCTGTTATTGTACTGAGGTTGCTTTATTTTTCTGACATATTATGTGGAATACGCTAGGTTCGATATCAAATTGATAAACCAATTCTATTTCCATCTTCCGATAATCCCTCATATGTAAAGTTTACAAATAAACTGTAAAAAAGAGATTCCCGCCAGCTTAGATAAAAAATTAAGAGGTTACTTCAGTTCTACCCAGCCATTCTTTAAAGCTGTTACAACAGCTTGTGTTCGATCATGAAGCTCCATCTTTCGTAAAATAGCAGAAACAGAATTCTTAACCGTCTTTTCGCTGATTTCCAACACTCCGCCTAAGGATCGATTGCTGTGACCATCTGCCAGCAGCTGCAAAATCGCTGATTCCCGGGCCGTGAGTAAATGATACGGACGCCCCTGACCTCTGTTTGAAGTAAAGTACCTAGGTTCTCCTTTATGACCAGCTTATTAAACTCAGCGAAAAAGTCCTTTGTGACCTTTGGGTGCAAGTAAAAGCCGCCATTGACAACCGTTTTAATGGCACTGGCTATTGAAGCAGAATCCATTTCCTTCAGCAGATAACCCGAGGCTCTTCCCTTGATCGCTTGAGAAACGCACGAAAAATCATCAACGATTGAAAAAATGAGCACTTTTGAAAACGGAAATTGCTGAAGAAGTTCCTGCATGGCCTCAATTCCGTTTTTACGTGGAAGATTTACCTCGATTAGTACAGCATCAGACCGATACTGCTTATATAACGGAAGAAGTTCCATCCCATTCTTTCCTTCAGCTACAATTCGTAAATCCATATCCATTTCCAAAACTCGCTTTAGGCCTTCACAAAAAAAGGGGAGAATCAACGATTAATAGACCAATTTTTTGAAGATTATTATAGAAAGAAATAAAAAGAAGGAATCAAAGCATTACTTATAAAAACAGGTCTCCGCTGGAAACGTCATGATTCGTTCATTGATATACCGTTGTTTCCGCTTTATAATGAGGATACTTGAGGAAAAGGAGGTATGTTTGGCATGCCAATCAGTATTTTCGGATTTCAGGCTTTATGGAGTCCGTCTTACTTAGGAGTCCTTATCTTGATCACGGTCTTTTATTTTTTCATCACAATCAAATGGCGGGGGAAATTTAAAGACAGTGAACCTTTACATCAGAAAGAAGCTCTGCTGTTCGTTTCAGGGATGGTTTTGTTATATGTTATAAAAGGCTCACCGATTGATCTGCTCGGCCACATCATGTTCACGATGCACATGGTTCAGATGGCGCTGTTACTGCTTCTGGTACCACCCCTATTGATTATGGGGATTCCAACGTGGCTGTGGAGATGGTTTATCGATTTGCCGATTATCAAACCGCTATTTCTGTTCTTCACAAAACCGATGCTCGCGTTATTATTGTTCGGGATTTTCTTTTCGGTATACCATTTGCCCCTGGTATTCGATTTTGTAAAACAGGACATATTGCTCCATTCGTTAATGAACGGGACACTTTTCATACTGGCGATTTTCTATTGGTGGCCGTTGGTCAACAAATTGGAAGGCATGCACAAATTCCATGGACTGAAAAAACTCGGCTTCCTTTTCGGCTTAAGCGTTTTGATGACACCGGCGTGTGCATTGATCATCTTCAGTGATTCACCATTTTATGCAACATACAGCGATGCAGATTTATGGCTGCAGGCAATGACTTTATGCGTACCAATCGGTACTTTATCCCAGTTGAATTTGTCTGGTCCCGAGTTGTTTTCTTCTATGTCCTTAATTGAAGATCAGCGGACCGGTGGCATTACGATGAAGATTATACAAGAGTTGGTTTTTACCGTGTTTATATGGCTGGCATTTTATGAATGGCTGCGCAATGAAAACGAAAATGCCGATGAAATTACCGCCCAAGTTTTAAAGGACCGAAAAGAGATGGCTTATCACCGACATAATGGTTGAAGCAAGAAAAAGGGATTAAAGAGAATGAATTTACCGCTATAGCCTACTAAATTAACACAAAAAAATGGGGCAATATAAAACACCTTCGAAATGGTACACTTATCATGAACTGATTTCCATTTAAGGGCAGTTTATAAAAAAGTACCCTGCAGTTAGGCTTACCATAAGATGACTCCGGTATTCTACGAGGTCACTGAAAAACCCTCCTTTGAAATCAATAGGAGACACAAAAAGAGGCAGAATGGCAGACTTTTCTGCCTCCTGCCTCCTTTTTTGTTCGATTATTGCTCTGCTGCTTCCCCGCGCTCACCCAGTAACCGAAGGATTTGTTTCAAGTTCACCGTAAAAATCAACATGGCTCCTTGCACTGCCATGCCGCTGAATCCAGCTCCGGATGCCCCATGATTATCCATGCCGATTCTTCAGTTCGCTGTTCTTGGCTTCGATTTTATATCGCTCCTTGGCGGTCTGCTTGAAGAACTCACTTTATTGGAAGACAAACTGGTTTGTATGTTCTATGGATTAACTGGTCATCGAATAGGTCTTGCTTTTGGCTCCTTCCTTTTAACAGTCTTCTCTTAGCGGACAGCGTTCACAAAATTCCTTTGACTAAGCCCCTCTCTTTTTTCCCTGCCGAGCTTTCCGGATGACCATATGATCTACTTTACAAACGTACATGTCAACGTCTTTATTGAAATGGGGTTCAGCTTGGAGATAAGACAGATGTGGTTCTTCTCCGCGTATTGGAGATTCTCTTTTGAAATGAATATCTCATGTCTAAATTCGTTATCACATAACAGAATCCATCGGTAAATAACTGTATTCTTCAAATGAATATTGTTTTTTAGGTGCCTTTAGACTCTGTTGGAGTTCGCCCTCTCTAACTTTCAACCAAGTCTGTATAAATGACCAACCGTTCCTCGTACTCACCTGTACTTTCATCAAAAACGCCTGTACAAGTGATTAGGTTTAAATGTGATTCTGAACTGTCGCCAAATATCATCTCCCGGTTCTAATTTTTTCAAATCATAAAAAGTTCCAGGCTGGGAAAAGCCATCTACATGACCAGCCAAAACGGCATTGCCATTATCGCCTGGTCTTATTCCAGGCTCATACCACCCAATTTCATAGATGCTTTTCGGTGCTTACATTCTGCCGTCTGCAGTTTGGCCGACCGGAATCACTGTTGCACGTGCATCGATTGCCGGTATTTCAATGAGTGCTGGCATGACGCCAGGTTGTTTTTCCTCTGTATCTTCTCTTGCAGGCTGGAACGAATGAACGGAAAAGTCTTTTTTCAAAATTTCTTCTTCAAATGCAGTTTCCCGCTGAACAGTTTTTTCGGAAATTTGTTCTTTCATTTGCTGGAAAGCCAGTTCCCCTTCTGAGGGTGAAGAGTCGGTCTCCAGAATCGGGCTGCCGCTGAGAGTTGTGAAAAGAAACAAGATATAAATAAGGAAAGCCTTTTTAATAAATGAGTTTATTATTTCCACTCCTCCCTCTTTATATTTTACTCCATACCGCTTCCTACCCGTTAAAAACCGGATATAACATTATCACTCAAATTTTCTATATAGGTTTGAAGAATTCTTAAGAAGAATGAACCGTATCTTACTCAATAGATAAATTGGTTTTAATTCCAAATTTTTTTACCAAAGCAGAATGCAAGTTAATACTTCGCTTTTTCGAAACATTTGAAATAACACCAAGTTATAAAATGTAGAAGATCACCTGTGTCAATGAAATTATGCAGAGGTATCAACGGTTCTCTTGTTTCAACAGGCGATTCGAATACTTTTTCTTTATATCGTATATGAGAGGCATATTCCATTTGGATGTTATGACCGTCAGTTTTGAAACAGGCTCACCCCTTTATTGCTTAGTCATTTATAAAAGTATATTAACAATAAAAACCCATCTGGCTAAGAACCTGCTGGAAACGATTTTTCGTTGTATTTATGTTACGCTAAATACAATTTATTAAATACGGGTGTTATCTCGAGTTACTAGTCTGGCGCAAAATGCCTGCCAGAAGTCTCAAGACTTTCATCATTACCTGGAAAGCGAGAAACTCTTTCCAGGCAGAATTACAAAGGAGAATTTACATGCTGAAAAAAGAATGGCCGAAGTACTCAATCTTGGCAATTGCCCTCATTGCAACTTGGCTCAAAACTTATACAGTCTATAAAACCAGTTTTTCAATTACAATCGATAATCCTCTTCAGGAACTCATCCTTTTTTTGAGTCCTTTAAGTTTATTGTTATTTTTTTATGGACTTTCCCTATTTTTTAAAAGCGTGAAAAATCAAAACCGTTATTTATTCATTGCAACTCTTTTTACTTCCGTTGTTTTGTATGCAAATGTCGTGTTCTATCGATTTTTTACTGACTTTATCACATTGCCTGTGCTCTTTCAGACAGACAACTTCGGGGATCTTGGTGCAAGCACAGTAGCCAGCATTTATATGACGGATGTATTATATTTCACCGATGTCATTGTATTGTGGCTGGCCATCAAATTTATTCGAGTAAAAACCCATGCGTCAGAATCCCCTATGGTTCAGCGCAAGGTCTATTTCATCTTATCTGCCGCTGTCCTGTTCTTGAACTTGGGTCTGGCTGAAACGGAAAGGCCCCAACTTCTGACACGCAGTTTTGACCGGGAAATGCTGGTAAAGAATTTAGGTATGTATAATTATCATCTTTACGATCTTTTTATCCAGTCCCGTTCCCAGGTACAGCGAACATTTGCTGAGAGTTCAGATCTGGTAGAGGTGAATAATTATATACGCAGCAATCAAATAGATCCGTCGGCTGAAATGTCTGGAATAGCTGAAGGAAAAAACCTGATTATAGTAGCCTTGGAATCCATGCAGTCGTTTCCGATTAATAATGAAATGAACGGACAAACCATCACACCTTTCTTGAATGAATTGACCGAAGATGAAGACACTATTTATTTCCCAAACTTCTATCATCAAACTGGGCTTGGGAAAACCTCAGATTCCGAATTTCTGCTGGAAACGTCCTTGTATCCTCGAAGCGGTGGTGCCGTATTCTTCACTCATAGTGGAAATACGTTTAATTCCATGGCTGAAAAGCTTGGAAACAAAGGTTATTCCACGAGTGTGCAACACGCGAATACGAAAAGTTTCTGGAATCGTGACATGATGTATGACTCACTGAGCATCGACGAATTTTTAGATTTGGACAGCTTTACGGTAGAAGAAGGCCAAGCCGTCAACTGGGGCTTGAAGGATATTCCTTTCTTTGAACAGTCTGTTGCGAATATGACTGAAATGCAGGAGCCTTTCTACAGCCGTTTAATTACCTTGACTAACCATTACCCATTTACGCTGGACGAACAAGATAAGATGATTGATGAGTTTGACTCGAATTCAGGGACGTTGAACCGCTATTTCCAAACAGTCCGTTACTTGGATGAGGCTGTTAAGTCCTTGTTCGAAGAGTTGAAAGAAAAAGGACTTTATGAAAATTCCATCATTGTAATGTATGGTGACCATTATGGGATTTCAGAAAATCATAACGAAGCCATGGCCCAATATTTGGGCAAGGAAATTACACCTTATGAATCTGCCAAGCTGCAACGGGTACCATTTTTCGTCCACATTCCCGGTTCAGGAAAAGGCGGTGTCAATGAAGAAATTGGCGGTCAAATCGATATGCGTCCGACAATCCTTAACTTGATGGGCATCGATACTTCGACAGATTTGCAATTCGGCAATGATTTGTTTTCAGAAGAGCGAGAGGAGTTTGTTATCTTTCGCGATGGACGCTTTGTAACCGATCAATATGTCTTTGCAGAAAATATTTGTTATGAGAATGGCACTGGCGAAGAAGTTGATAAACAGCTATGTGCGCCTTACATCGAACAGGCTCTTACTGAACTGCAGTACTCGGAATCGATTATTACCGGGGATTTGCTGCGGTTCTACGATAAAAAAACCGGTGAACTACTGCTTGCCGATTAATATTAGCAATACAAAAAGGACAAACGGCTGGTTGCAGCCCATTTGTCCTTTTTGTATTGGCCTATATTTAACATAATCGTAAAGCCGTTTATTCTTTTTGATACTATTCTTCGTATTTGTTGTAATAGAATAGTACGTCCTCCACATACTCTTCGCTATGGTTGTAAGTGGAAATTGCCTGCTCGAGATTCCCTTGTGAAGCACCGCTTTGGGATAAATAGTTTGCTGCGCTGTATAAGGCATCTTTTAAATTATATGGGTCCGCCACACCGTCTTTATTGCCATCCACACCGTATCCTCCATACTTTTGAATCGCAATGGGGTCCGTTTTTTCACTATCGTCAATATCGCCTTTGCCAAGACCCGTACAGGTCGGGTGGCTCCAGCCAACAAATGTGCACGGCATAAATTGCAAATGGCCTTCCGCACCTGCTGGTGACAGAAGAGGATCCATCGTAGAGAATTTTGTTTCAACGCGATGATGTGCAGCCAATAAGGTCCATGGGATATCGTAAGCGTTCGCAGCTTCTTGATATAAAGGAATATAGTCCTCTGGCACTTCCGGTTCAAACATATGTTGAGCAAACTTCTTCAGAGGACTATCGTCCGCTTTTCCGGAAACTAGCATCAATGCAAAGATTACCAATATAGATAAGATAGCAATAACCGACCAAAAAGCAACGAATTGCCTATTTGCACCGTTTCGCTTTCTTTTCCTGATTTTCGTTTTCATATTTTTCACACCTGACATCACTATTTCTGTTAACCTATTCCATCCTCAAGAAAAATATTTTTTCCCGTTTTTCCCTTTGCATCAATTCTTCAAAAGCCCGAACCCCATAATGTTTTTAGGAATTCCCCTTGGATCAGCCCGGTTTTATCTGCTCCATGTAGCTTGCAATATCCTGCTCGGACATTTCACCTGTAATGATTTTTACGATTTTCCCCTCTGGATTGGCCAAGATCGTGATAGGAAGGGGGCGAATGTTGTAAACTTCCATCACGCTTTTATCCTTATCGATGACAATGGGAAACGTCAGATTACGCTGTTCGGCATATTGCCTCACTTCATAATCCGATTGGGCAATGTTGACAGCCAGTATCTGCACACCTTGGTCCTTGTATACTTGATACTGTTTGTCCATAGCAGTTTAGTTTTCTCACCTGCTGTCACATATATATTAAATGAACCAATTTCATAATTCCGAGCCCTTGCGGCTCTAAGGAGTTACAGGAATTCGATAGACTTCATAGCGAACAGGAATTGATTGCTGGCATTGGCTGTTCAATTCATCAATACATAATCGTTTTCTGAATTCAACATCATGGATTCAAAGAACAGCGAAGGGAAGTTTTCATTCCATTCGATGAAACTTACGTTTGCTGTCTGGTCGGTTGTATAGCCATAAGCCAGTTGTGTACGAGGATCATCGGTCAACTGCAGTTTGACCAATGGCCCTTCAGGCGTCAGCCAGTTTAACTGGGCTTGGCGGTTTTCAAGCGAAAAAGTGATCCACTCATCTTCTGCTTCTTCCGTTTCGAACAATGGTTCTTGCGCAATCATCAACCAGGTTTGGTTCTGATGTCTTGGCGGCAGCCAGTAATTTTTAGCTAGAACACCTTCCTCTAAAGTAAATTCAGGGATTTCGTGGCGAAGTTCCTGTACCCCGTCTCCATTGCTCAGCTGCAGGTTACGTGAAACAAAGACATTCCCCTGCAAAATTTCTGTATTTCCTCTAGTGAAGACTCCATAAGGATTGGTTGTCGGGTCTGGACCGTAAATTTCCTCGTCCAGACTCGCCGCAGCTTCCGGGTTCCAGGACTTGAAGTCGGCCTCAGCTAGATTTTTGACGTTCAAGGATAGCGCATATGGAATCCATCCGGTATTTTCAATTTCTTCGAAAATGAGCGATGTCCCGTTTTCAAGTGTCCGTTCGACAAGTGTGTAAGTTCCAACATTCAAGCCAAGCAAAGACATGTCATAGACAACTGTCATATCGCTGCCTTTTTCAGTGGCTGCCGATTCACTTAAGTTGATGAACATAGGCTTTTCAATCGCCAACGTCACTTCTTTATCCGAATAGACCTCGACTTCATTTTTCAAAAACATGATAGCTGTAAAAATAATCAGCACCATGAAAAATACGACGAATAATAAAATCACTAATTTCCTGAACATATTTTCCACCTCAGTTTTCTGTATTGTAGCTAGTTTTGGTTAGAGTTTCTGAAGCAAAAGAAAAAATCGCATAATGAAGCAGCGAATGAACGGAAAATGAAGATGTTTTGATAAGCTGTCCGTAAGCCAATGAAACTTGGTTGAGTCGCGTCCAGAGTCGTTCATAAATTAAAGCTAACAGTAAAAAAAGCGCCCTAGAGGCGCCTTTTTTTACGCGTATGAATGCAGTCCCGCAATGATCAAGTTGACAACTATTAAATTGAACATGATAATCGCAAAACCGATTACACCCAACCAGGCTGATTTTTCACCTTGCCAGCCTTTGCCGAGACGTAAATGCAGATAGGCCGCATAAAATAACCAAGTAACCAACGCCCAGACTTCTTTCGGATCCCAGCCCCAGAAACGGGACCAGGTGATTTGGGCCCAAATCATGGCAAAGACTAGCGCGCCTAGAGTAAATAATGGAAAGCCGATAATCACTGCACGGTAATTAATTTCATCCATCAGTTGAAGATTGACATTTTTCATTAGTGGTTGAATAAGTTGCGATATTCTCCGGCGGGTAATCAATCTAATTAGGACATATAGAACAGTTCCAACTAACAAAGACCACGTGACAGTCGTCAGTTTACTAGCATCTACTAACGCTGGGGTTTCGACGAGTGGTGTCATGGCATCCTCTGTCAATGAAACCGATTCATTCATACCGAAAATAGGGGGCATGTTGTAAATGATTGTGGCTTCTTGATCATCTTTGTTGACATACTGAAAGGTGTTTTCATAATCTGTTAGGGTGAAGTAAGAACTTGAAATAACAAAACCTACGACTAACACCAAAAAATACAGAATCCCTTCCAGCCAAAATCGCTGCTTTGACTTTTTCGACAAATCAACCACTTTGAGCAAGTAAATCAATCCCGCTGCCGCACTCATGGCCAAGATTCCTTCCGCAATGACAACTGTGCTGACGTGAATCGCCAACCAGTTTGTTTGAAGCGCCGGGATAAGCGGGCTGACTTCACTCGGGAACATGCTTGCATACGCAATAATCAACAAGGCAACCGGCAATACAACCATTCCTAAAACGGGTGTTTTATAGAGGGAATAAAGAATGATGAATCCTCCTACAAGCGTCATACCGAACGCTGTCGTAAATTCAAACATATTGCTGAGAGGTGCATGTCCCGATACGATCCATCGGGTGAAGAAATAGCCGATGTTTGCAAGAAAACCAATCACGGTGATCGTAATCGCTACTTTTCCCCAGCGCTGTTCCGAGTTGAACGTTCCTTTCTTATTGCCTTTAACAGCTCCACCAAAAACGAAAGTGGCAATCAGGTAAGAAAAGAATGCAACGTACAGTAAATTCGAGCTAATCTCGGTTAATGTCATGACGAAATCTCACCTTCCTTTTCCGCTTTCTCTTTTTTATCGATTTCATCCTGCTGATCTGTGTAAGCAGGCAATTTTGCAGATTCAACCACTCGATCCAGATCTTTCTTCAAGCCGAACCAGTTTTTGTTGGTATGGCCAGCTAATAGGATCGTGCCATCCGCCTTCTGCTGAATCCAGAAACGGCGGTGGTTAAAGTACATCCCTTGCGCGACACCTATCATGAAAATCAAACCGCCAAGTCCAAGAATCGGCAAGGTGCTGTCTTTGCGAACCGTTAAACCGGAGACATTACGCGTATCCGCATTCTGAAAGGTTAATTTGTATTGATTTTCACCGAGTGGTTCCACCGTATTCTGGATGGTGATAAAGCTTGTTTCCCCTTCTGGTGTTTCCGGGGTAGTCAGTTTCACCAGGAAACCGGGATTGTTTGGCAAAGGGGTCGCAGTTTGCGGTTCTCCATCTTCAAAACCAGAAAAATCCGGGTAATAACCAAGCAGCTCCACTGTTGATCCCGTCTCCAATTCGTACAGTTCAGCCGGGTTAATCAAGTCGATTGTCAATTCCCCCAGTGATTCTTCCGTTTCTTTGTTCGTCAACGCGAATGTCATTGCCTTTAATTCATTCAGTTTATAATCCATTTGGTACACGGCATAGCCATCAAATTTCAACGGCTGGTTGACGCGGATCGGGTATTCTTGGACGACTTCCAAGTTATCGGTTGCACCGGGCAAGCTATCTTCCGGCTCTTGATAAAGAACGATATCTGTTTGATAGTTCTTCACGACCGTTCCCACCCGGTCGATTGCTTCCCCGAACTTCGCGTCTTCCCCTTCACCCGTATACGTTTCCAACTTGAAATTTTTGTTTTCCAGGTAGTAACCCGGTACCTCAGGAATCGCTCTGGTTTCGCCTTCGCGCAGCCAAAGCGTTTCATCGACATAAAATCCGGGCATCATCCGCAGCATGACGCCGAAAAGGAAGATGATTAAGCCGATGTGATTGACATAGGGGCCCCATCTGGAAAAACGGCCTTTTTCAGCCAACAATCCACTTTTATCCGTGCGCACCTTGTATTTCAATTCCTTTAATTTAGCTTCTGCTTTTTCCAGTGTATCTTCTGAGCCAGCGCCGCTGCCATAAATGCGCTGCTTGTCCATAAAGCTCGGATGGCGCAGAACCCGCTGGTTTTTCAACGATTTATAAAGCGGAACGAACCGGTCTAAGCTCGCAATTACCAACGAAATGGCCAACATTCCCACTAATGTGATAAACCAATAGGAACTGTACAAGTCATGGAACCCAAGCGCATGATAGACGCGTCCAACACTGCCGTACGTATCGGCATAATAAGCTTTAATCGTTGCTTCGGTACTCGCTGGAACAAAAGCTTGCTGCGGCAGGATTGTCCCAATGGCTGCAGCCACCAGCAAAATGACAATAATACTGACGCCCACTTTCACGCTTGAAAAGAAGTTCCAGATTTTATCGATGATCGATTTGTTATAGGTTTGCGAACGTCTAGCCGTTCCTTCATAGCGCATATCCACTAGCTTGCTGTTTTGATCTTTTTCAGTCAAAGAGCGCCCGCACGACTCACAAAGCTTCGTGCCAGGAGGATTCGTATGGCCACATTGGCATTGTACGTTTTCCATCTAAAAAATCTCCTTATTCGGGTTTGATTTCTTCCATGTAGCTGGCAATGTCCTCTTCAGACATCTCCCCGGTAATGATTTTCGTGATCTTCCCTTCAGGATTGACCAGCAGTGTAGTCGGCAAGGGACGAATGTTGTAAGCTTCCATCACACTCTTGGTTTTATCAATCACAATCGGAAACGTCAGATCCCGTTGCTCCGCAAATTGTCTCACTTCATAATCGGATTGGGCAATATTAACGGCCAGGATTTGAACGCCTTGATCCTTGTACACTTGATATTGGTTTTCCATCAGCGGAAATTCTTTCTCACACGGTTTGCACCAGGTGCCCCAGAAGTTGACAAACACGCCTTGGCCTTGGTAATCCGATAATTGATGTTTTTTACCTTCAAGATCCACTAAGGCAAAGTCCGGAGCTTCATCTCCCACTTGCAGTAGTTCACTTTTTCCCCCTGCAAAGCTGTTGTAAATCGTAAAAACGATGGCTCCTGCCATCACCAGTAAGATAGCCGCCCGTACATAAGACCGCTTTTTCTTTTTAACCGTCATATGAAAACCCTCATTTCTATCTACTCAGTTAGAATCCTGTAAATCCTCCTGTGAATTGGGAAAGGAACGCGATAATTTCTGTCATCATATCAAAATACAATAAAACACCCATCAGAATCATCAATGCGCCGCCAATTGACATGAAAAGCGCACTCTTTTTCTTTAGAAAGCTCATTTTCTCAATGAACAGGGACATCACAAGGAAGGGGATCGCAAAGCCTAACACATAAAACAGCATATAGAGGAGTCCTCTATCCGGATCGGCTACGCCAAGTGCAATGACCCCTGCCAAAATCGGTCCCGTACAAGGCGTCCACCCTGCCGCAAATCCAATGCCAATCAAAACAGAACCGGCATATCCAGAGGGCCTTTTTTGAAAATGGACTTTTTTATCTGACAGCAAAAAATCAAACTTCAAAATACCTGTAAGTACCAAACCGAAAAACACCATCAAAATCGCACCTAATTGCCGTAAAAGAGCTTGGTTTTCCAAGAAGAACGATCCGATAAATGAAGTGGATAATCCTAATGCTAAAAAGATGATGGAAAAGCCGATTAAAAAGAGAATGGTGTGAATCAACGCATTGCGCCTCATCACGCCTTTTTCGGTTTTCAAGTCATTCACTGAAACACCGGTAATGTACGAGAGAAAAGCTGGATACAGCGGAAGGGAACAGGGAGAAATAAATGATAACAGTCCTGCACCAAACGCTAGAAGTAAACTGACTTCTGCCACATGGTCATCTCCTTATAAAAATTTACAGCATGAACCACTCATGCCTATTTATGATTTAGACGGGCTTCTTACGGAATCGATAGGTAACGATGAAAAATCGAAGGTCAATTCTTCTTGTTTCTAACCGCTAAGACCACCATCGCAACTGAAATCAAGATGAAGGCAATAAGCGCAAGAAAGGGAATTGTCGCAAACCCAAACCAGTTGATGTACTCAGAACTGCAAGGAACGCCACTGACACAGGGTTTAATCCCCCCGAAGCCAGGTACTTTCTGTTCCAGGTAATGGAGAATCGAAATGCTTCCTCCCAAAAGCGATAAAGGCAATACGTATATAAATACCTTTGCATCGTTCCGGAATGTGGCGATTCCTAAAATCAAGACCAGTGGATACATCGCGATCCGCTGATACCAACAAAGTTCACAAGGAATGAATCCTTTGATTTCACTGAAATACAGACTGCCAAGTGTCGCAATCAATGCCACAAACCAGGCACCGTATAACAAAATCGCATTTTGACTGGATTGTGTTCTTTCTTTCTCCATTACTCCTCACCCGTCAATTCTTGCTCAATCAGCTCTTTAATCGCTTCATAGTCAAACGGATCTTCCAATGTCTGCCCATTGATAACAATCGTCGGTGTTTGGGCAACTCCAGCTTCTTCCACTAACGCCGTGTCAATTTCCACAGCGTCCATTGTGGCTTGCTGTTCCATATCTTCTTTCAATTTCGTTTGATCGATTGATGGATAAGCTGCTGCCACTTCCAGAACTTTTTCAGGAGTGATCCAAGCTCCGTCATGATTTACTTCTGGTTGTGCGTCAAATAGGGCTTTGTGGAAATCCCAATATACATCCGGGCTTTGCTGATACACGGATTCTGCCGCTAGAGAAGCCAACGTCGATTCCTCTCCATGGAAAAGAACGTTGATATAGGAAAACTTCACCTCTCCTGTGTCCACATAATCCTGAACGAGTTGCGGATAAACCGTTTCTCCCCACGCTTTACAAGAAGGACATTTGAAGTCTCCAAATTCGACGACTGTAACTGGAGCTTCTTCTTCACCTAAAATCGGCTGTCCGCTGAGATCGATTTGCGCCGTTTCCACTGCCGGCGCTTCCTGTTGATTCGTTAAAACCACAATCGCGGCCAAAATCACAACTGCTAAAGATGTTAAGAGAACCGCAAACTTTAAACCGGATGGCTTAGCTTTTTTCTGATTGTTCTTCATAATCTTCCTCTTTTCTGTATGGGTTTATTTAATAAATACTCATCATTAATCCTACATACAATGCCAAAACACTGAAAAGGCTCATTAATAAGGAAACGAATGACGGGGCCTTCTGCTTGAAGCAGTAGAGAACAAGAAAAATAAAAACGACGGCTACCCCAAAGAACAACGAGCCCAGAAGAGTGAAATCGACTTGCAGGTGCATCGCCGGATCAATCTGTCCTGAATAAAAGTAACGGAAAAGATCGGAGGCACCACTCCCCTTCAAGTAGGCTTCAATGGAATGAGGAGGCTCTTGCTGCCCCAATACGGCAGTTGCTGCGAAAACCAACAGCAAGACGACGCTTTCTGCCTTTGACCAGGGAACCGGATTTATGTCTTCTCCACGTTGGAGTTTTCTTCTCATCCAGACTCCATTAATCCAAGCGAACAACAAAACAGGTAGTACCAGTAAATGCTTCAACAAGATGGCTTGACCGTAGGGCATCATCCAAGCATCTTGATACTCCGTTACATCCACCGCCAATGTCATGATAAAAATTCCTGAACCGATGACAATCACCAAACAACTGAGGGCTACCGGTGTATACCATTTTAAAAAGGATAGCCAGTTTTGAGCAGTGGTCGAAAACCAACTCACCACTAACAACAAGCCTACCCAAACCGTGACAGCTGAAAAATGCAGCGTATGAACAACAAAGCCACTCCAGTCGGTCAGGGAAGCCGCATGGCTTGCCCACCCCACCGCCAAAAGCAGAATAAAGGAAAAAACAAGCGCAATGCCTATAAATACTTTTCTTTTAAAGACTGGAACAAGCGACACAAAAAGGTAGAAAAATACCGAAATAAAA
The DNA here is from genome assembly GCF_947501725.1 of uncultured Planococcus sp. NCBI lineage: Bacteria > Bacillati > Bacillota > Bacilli > Caryophanales > Caryophanaceae > Planococcus > uncultured Planococcus sp. The sequence continues at coordinate 18,043 of NZ_CANMXD010000007.1, forward strand.
ACAGTCACGGTCCAGGCTTGCCCAACTTCGAATTCTCCTATGACATTTTGAGTTGTTAATAAAAGACCGATATCTTCATAGAGAAACAGAATTAACCGAATGACCGGTGCCGCAGACAAGAAGGCGATTCCCAGAATGGCCACTTGCAACACACGTTTGCTGATTTTCAAGTGGGGCTTTAGATGAGATGGAACCAGTTGAATCACCAATGAACCAATCAGCAGGGAAAAACACAGGTACAACAGAGTCTCTGTTACATAAATCCAAATCATTTAACTGCCCCTTCTGTTCGATACCCACATCAACGTGCCGACAGCTATCACTCCAAGTACCATCAAGACGATCACCATTACATAAGGTGCATTAGTCGTTTCCTGTGGAGCCGCTAGATTTTCATTTTGGGAATCTTCCGTTCCACTTTGATCTGCTGATTCGTCCTCAGTGGAGGGTGCTGCTTCTTCTGCTCCCTCTGAAGGAACCGAATCCTCACTGACTTCCAGGGTAAAGGCATAAGTTCCTTCAATGGGATGGCCATCAGCCCCGATAATCTCCCAGTTGACCGTATAGGTGCCGTTTGCTATTGCCGCCCCTAACGTCCCTGTCATGGACTGTCCACCAATTTCAACACCTATTGGAACTTCCTGTCCTCTTTCATCTTCCACCGTAAAAGAACTACCTTGTTCCAAGTCGGTATTGAATTCCAATACCATTTCTTGCAATTCCTCGGTGACTACATCTCCCTCTGCAGGGTTAGCACTTTCCAATGCGGTGTGCGCAAAGACGACTGGTGATGATAGAAATAAGAAAAATAATAGGAATAAGACCACTTTTTTCACTAGACTTCACCTCTTTACTCGTAACTTTTTTCTTGTAAAACTGATGCTTTTCCAACACTTTTTCTTTTTATTCCCCATTCATTTTAACAGGCGAACCACAACATTTAAACAATCGTTTGAATATAAGATTGACAAAGTTCCGAATTTTTTCTACACTGAACATAATCAAACAACCATTTGAATGAGGTGAGAGCATGGAAGAACTAAAAATCAAAATTAAACCTGGAACAAAACAAGAAACTTGCCAAACTTTCTGCTATGACGAAGAAGTAATTGAGCGAATTCAGCCAAAGCTCGTGGGAATCAGTGGAGTGGAGTTGATTTTCAAAGCACTTTCAGATGCAACGCGCTTAAAGATTACCTATGCGTTAACGCTGGAAAAAGAACTGTGTGTATGTGATGTCGCCAACATTCTTGAGACCACCACGGCCACAGCCTCTCACCATCTTCGTTATTTACGAAATATGGGCTTAGCAAAGCATGAGAAAAGAGGAAAATTGGTCTTTTATTCACTGACAGACGATCACGTAAAGCAATTGGTACGCATTGCATTTGAGCATGCCGAGGAGGATCGATACAAATGAGCAAAGAAACGAATGTTTATCAACTGCGCAATCTGTCCTGCACCAACTGTGCGGCAAAATTCGAGAAAAACATTCGGGACATTCCTTCTGTCCAAGATGTTCAGTTGAATTTTGGCGCTTCAAAAATCACCATTGCCGGCGAAGCATCCATTGAAGAGCTAGAAAAAGCAGGCTCATTCGACGGCATTAAAGTGTATCCGGCCAAACAACGCATTATAGAACCAAAAGAACCTTTTTGGAAGAAACGGGAAAACCAGACGACCTTGCTTTCCTTATTTTTCGTGATTCTGGGGTATACGTCCACCGTTTTAGTAGGAGAAGAGCATGTGGTCTCGACTTTACTTTTCGCAACGGCTATTCTCGTTGGCGGATTTAGTTTATTTAAAGAAGGTTTTGGCAATTTGACCAAACTGCAATTCGTATGACCACACTCATGACTATCGCAGTTATTGGGGCTGCTCTTATCGGGGAATGGGGAGAAGGTGCGGTTGTCGTCTTTCTCTTTGCGATTAGTGAGGCATTGGAAACCTACTCGATGGATAAAGCAAGAAATTCAATTCGCTCCTTAATGGACATTGCCCCGAATACAGCAACCATCAGACGCGGAACAAAAGAATTTGAAATCGATGTGGATGATATTCAAATCGATGACATTATGATCATCAAACCGGGGCAGAAACTGGCTATGGATGGAGAAGTCATAAAAGGCGACTCATCCATAAATCAGGCAGCGATTACCGGCGAATCTGTTCCCACACATAAATCAGTAGGCGATGAAGTATTTGCCGGAACCCTTAATGAAGAAGGCTCTTTGGAAGTGCGAGTGACGAAAAGAGCTGAAGACACCACCATTGCAAAAATTATTCATTTGGTGGAAGAAGCTCAAGCAGAACGTGCCCCTTCCCAGCAATTCGTTGATAAGTTCGCCAAATACTATACACCAGCCATCTTGCTGATTTCTTTGTTGGTTGCGGTACTCCCTCCGCTGTTTTTCGGTGGCGAGTGGAATGAATGGATTTACCGCGCCCTTGCCGTTTTGGTTGTCGGTTGCCCTTGTGCTCTGGTGATTTCTACACCAGTCGCAATTGTCACAGCCATCGGAAACGCCGCAAGAAATGGTGTCTTGATTAAAGGCGGAATTCATTTAGAAGAAACTGGTCGCCTGAAAGTCATTGCATTCGATAAAACGGGAACCTTAACCCATGGGACACCGGAAGTAACAAACATTGCTTCCTTATCCACGATGAGTTCAAAAGAAGTTGTGCAGACAGCTGCATCTATCGAAAAATTATCTCAACACCCGTTAGCTTCGGCAATCTTGCGCAACGCAGATAAGTCTGCGATCGACTTAATCGAAGTGACTGACTTTCAATCGATTACCGGAAAAGGCGCAAAAGCCGATATTGACGGACAAACCTTCTATATTGGCAGCCCGAACTTATTCACGGATCTATTGGAAACGTCAGGAGACATTAAAAAAGAGATTACAGCTCTTCAAGCTGCTGGCAAAACAGTAATGCTGCTAGGTTCAGACAACGAAATCAAAGGTTATATTGCTGTAGCCGATCAAGTCAGATCAAGCAGTTCGACAATTATCCAAAAACTTTATGATTTGGGCATCGAGAAAACCATTATGTTAACCGGGGATAACCAGTTAGCCGCAGACGGCATCGGAAACCAGCTGAATATGTCAGAGGTTAAGTCCGAATTGATGCCAGAGGATAAACTGAGTACCATCAAATCGCTTCGAGCGCAATTTGGCAAAGTAGCCATGGTTGGGGATGGTGTCAATGATGCTCCTGCGCTGGCAAGTTCCACGGTGGGAATTGCAATGGGTGGTGCCGGAACAGACACTGCCTTGGAAACAGCTGACATTGCCCTCATGGCAGATGATTTGGACAAGTTGCCCTACACTATCGGACTTAGCCGCAAAACCTTGACCATCATTTATCAGAATGTGGCTTTTGCACTGGGATTGAAGCTAGTGGCATTGCTTATGATTATTCCAGGGTGGCTAACACTCTGGATGGCTATCTTCGCAGATATGGGTGCCACACTAATTGTCGTGCTTAACTCACTTCGACTGATGAAAAATAAATATTAAACAACTAGTTTGAAAAAGAAGCAGATATAGAAAAACAGCCGACATCCCAAGAGATGTCGGCTGTTTTCGTTAAGATCCAATATAATTTCGTGGATCGACTGCATTGGAACTTGAACCGTTCCAGATGCCGATATGTGTTTCGAAATGGAGGTGGGGTCCGGTCGAACGTCCGGTATTCCCCATGCCACCAATTCGTTGTCCCTGAGATACTGCTTGACCAACAGAAACGTCAATGGAGTTCAAATGACCGTATACGGTCGTCATCGTTTGCCCATTGACTGAATGCGTAATGACAACCGCATTTCCTAATCCGCCCATCGTACCAGCACTCGAAACGTAGCCGTTGGCTGCTGCCATTACCTGTGTACCTGGAACATTAGCAATGTCCATGCCTGCGGTAAATTCAGGTCCATCTCCAATATCACGCCATCCAAAATTAGAGGTGTTTCTGCCTGCTGCTGGTCGGATAAACGGAGACCCCGGAGTTGCTGCAGGAGCTTCGTTTTCAATGGCTGGTGCTGGTGCACTCGCTTCTACAGATTTTTCCACGCTCGGTGTTTTCACAGCTGCTGATTTTGTGCTACTCTCAGCCGCAGCTTGTCGTTCTTCTTCCGCTGCTTGTTGTTCAGCCGCCGCCCGTTCCGCTGCAGCTTGTCGTTCTGCTGCCAACTTGCGCTGACGTTCTTCTTCTGCTTTTCTGGCCACTTCTGCAAGACGCTTCTGTTCATTTACAATTTGTGTTTCCAGTTCCGCACTGATGTCCAGAGCTTCGGCACGCTGACCCTCTAAATTGGATTTCTCACTTGCTAAACGTTCTTGTTCAGCTTGTAATTCTCTCCCAAGACCTGCTTGTTCCGCTTTCTGCCCATCAAGTGAAGATTTAAGGGTTTCTAATTCTGCGCGACGTTCTTCTTGCTCAGCAAGTTTTGTTTCAACTTGTGCTTTTTGCTCAGCTAACAATTGTTTGTCTGCCGCCTGTTCACGCATGATGTCACGGTCTGCTTCGATTAACGTATTAACGGCTGAAAATCGATCGATGAAATCAACAAAGCTGTTTGCGCCCAGTAATACATCTATGTAATCCACCGAACCTCCACTTAATTGGATGGCACGTGCCCGTTCTTGTAGTAACTCCGTACGTTCAGCAATTTTTTGCTCAAGTTCAGCAATTGAAGCCTTTAATTCTTCAATTTCCTCTTTTGTTTGTGCAATAGTGCCTTCAACGCTAGCGATTTTCGCTCCAGTTTCTTGAATTTTAGCATCAAGTACCTGAATTTGTGACATGATTTCTTCCAATGTGGACTTATTTTTAGATATTTCATTCGACTTTTCGTTGATTCCAGAGTTTAATTCGCCTTGCCTCTGTTCAACTTCCTGTTTTTTTTCTTCTAGTTCACTTAGTGTATCAGCACTTGCTGTTGGTACCAGCATTGATAAAGCCAATACAGAAGTCAAACCAGTCAACATCCATTTCGATATCATGTTTCGTTTCCCCTTTCAAATCCCAATTCATTTCTCTCTATATCGTTCTATTTAGAAAAAATTAAACTATGCGTGTACATCCGTTAAAGTCATTTCCTAAGTAGCTATTAATTAACTTCATGAGTTTAAAAACCCAGTTTAGTATCGCTGTTTTAGGTTTCCTATAAATTCCGGCTCTGTTATTGTAACACCTCACACGGTTTGGTTTGTTACAGTCACATTTCATTTAGGTTTAAAATAATAACAATTTAACATTTCTACTTGAAAATATTGGTGGATAGAAAAATCCGACTCATAAATATAAGTCGGATTGCTTACTTGTATACTTATTTACTATCACTACTCTTTCAACACACATTCGGGCGTTGACATGTGAGATTCAGTTCATCCGCGGTCGGGCTTTGGAAATTCTTCAACATCACTATTCTTTGATTTATTTGCTTTAGCTAAGTTCCGTTTTCGTCCTCTACGCCAAGCCAACACAAGAAAACTTATAAACAGCGTATAAAGAAGAATTAAGGCAGCAATATAGGCTTTATTAAATCCCTTTTGCTCGATCACGTTAAAGGCTTCCCCTAATTCACGATCCAATGTAATTTGGTAATCACCATCATCGTTCTGACGAATCACGTGATTTTCAAATAATCCCCGCATTTCTTTGTCCTCGCCAATCACTTCAGCTGGTATCGTCAAACTCTTCGTTGAGGATGAATTATTTATGGCGATAATCCATGACTCCTCCTTATTGGACCGTTTATAAACCAGCCAGCCATCTTTTTCATGCAAGACTTCCGTTTCTCCTGTCCGAAGTGCCTCCGATTGATTTCGAAGTGAAGTCAAACTTATAATATGGTCAATCAGCTCTTCGTCTACTCCCATATTTAGAATAGAGTGAGATGCTGGTGGTGCACTTCCGTTCATAGCGATTTCCGAGCCGTATTGAACAATTGGGATTCCGGGCATGGTCAATAACTGAAACATCAATAAGTTCCATCTCGTTGGGGGGAATCCTCTCACTTCCACGATATCAGATGTAAAGCGATCGCTTAAAAGGGAATCCACTCGAGTTAATTGGCCCTCGGCTGTTTCTTCAAAATCCGGAGAAGTGGTTGAAAGGGGATCGAAATTTTTATAACTGTTTCGCAAATCCTTTTCCATACCCGGCTTCACAACCGCATCCAGTCCGGATTGAGGTCCCATTTCTAAGTCGCTTATGATATAGACATCCCGAATCCTTTTCATGGTTTCTGAAAATTGACTCATGAAATCTTCATCCAATTGATCTGCAGTTTGCAGGCGAATTCCATCTATTTCATATTCTTCGACAAATTCACTGAACCAATCAATTAATTTTCTTTGAGCTTCCGGATTTGTTGTATCCAGTGCCATCGTACCATCTTCATTTTCAGTGAACCACTCTGGATTCTCTTGATTCCATACGTGTTCCTTGCTGACCTGTTGAGTCGGAAGATCGATCATGACTTTCATATCCAATTCATGGATGCTATCAATTGCCTCTTGAAACTCTTCCTTTGTACCAAAATGGCGTTCAAACTGTTGATAGTCGATTACTTCTTTCCCATCATAAGTAGCAGTGGAAAATACCGGACCAATAGATACCATTGTAAAGCCCATGTCTTTGATGTATTGCATTTCGCTGGCCAATCCTTTAAAATCGCCACCATTGAATGCGGTTATATCCTGGGAATCCACTTCGTAATCATTCTGTATAACTTTGTTGAAGTAACGATCAACTAACAGATCGTATATGATTTCATCTTGCAGCGAGTTATTGTCATTTGCCGCTGCTGGATTTACTAAGCTCACTAAGAAAATCCCAATTATAATTGCTAAAAACCACTTTGCTTTCAATCCAACTTCCTCCTTCGGTAAAACTCATCGATTTCCTTACGTCCGGTCTAGTTTATCAAACAGCTGGCATCGCTACTATGCAATGTTGTCAAAAATCAAGTATCTCTAGCTTAGTTTCGTCGAAACTGTGAAGATAGACGTTTTTCTTTATAGTTAATTCCACATTTTTTCTAAGTAACCAAGCAACCGCTTTTTTCATTGAATTGACATATCAGTTAGTTGATTAATCGCTTAATTACATTAGAGTTAGAGATAACTGACGAGATAAGTTCAGTTAGTAAAAATACCGAAACAGATGAAGTGAGGGAAGAAAAAGATGACAGCAACGAAAAAAGAGAACAAAAGAAAACAAAAAAAAGAGAGATCCTCAACATACGGATTCCTCTTTTATAGTGTGGCTCTCTTTGTTTGGGCCCTTTATGATTTTGTTTTGAATGATAAAACGGGATGGCAAATGCCCATTTTGCTTATTGGACTGGCTATTTACCTTTGGTCAAAAGTGTTTTACCACCAACAACTAGTTAAACAACTTGCTGAAACTAAAAATAGTTTTAAAAAAACTTAATGACAGAATTTCTTTCGAATCCGAACAGGACAAAAGGTAAATTCATATAAAACTCATCCTTCTCCATTTAAAAAGAGTTGGCTAAAAATGCTGAAAATTATTCAAATACAAGATATTCAATCTTTTCCTTCATTACAGAAGCAGTACATAAAAATAGTTGTAGCTCAATGCAGCTTTTTGCTGAGCGAAGCTCCAGCTTTTTTGTAGTATGGCAATACATCAGTTCGTTTTTCGTAATGGTAAAAATAGTCCAGTGTACCTAGAAATAACGCTTTCCCCATTCTTTGACGCTCCAACTCCGATTTTATGAATTGAAGATCCTTCGAATTATCGATAAATCCTATTTCAGTTAGGGAGGCAGGAACTGTGTTTTCACGCAGCACGGCTAAATTCCCTACTTTAACTTGACGATTGGTCAACTTCCATGCTTCTTGCATGCGTGCCTGCAGATAAATGGAAAGCGCACGTGACTCTTGGACGTTCGGATTTGTCGCTGTTGTTTTCGCATAGTAAAAGGTTTCTTGTCCGTTTACTTCGCCATTAAATTTATTGGTATGAATGCTAACAAAAACATCTCCATCATTTTTTGCTGCTGCCTTAGCACGGTCACTTAACTCAATGAAAACGTCGGTACTGCGTGTCATTGTAGTAGCAATCGGTGTTTGATCAAAATAATTTTTCATGTGTTTTCCGACATTTAAAGTAATCATCTTTTCTTGAAAACCATTAGCTACGGATCCCGGATCTGTCCCCCCATGACCGGGATCTATAATAACTTTCAAATCACTCGTTCCTAGGGAAGTGGAAACTGGCGCGGGAACAGTTGGCTTTAAAGCTACAAGATAATTTGTACTGACGTAACCAATAACACCATTCACCTGAACATGTGACCAGCCATTTTTTGATGACGCAACATTAACGGTTGTTCCATGTTTCAAACTGCTTATTACTTTATCCAAAGTGCTGGGACCAGAACGCATATTTAAAGTATCAGCACCTGTATTAACATACATTGTCTTACTAAATGAAACACCCTCCGGTTTAACTCTAAAATTTTCATTTAAGCTTCTTGCCAAAAAAATTGCAAAGTCTGCTCGAATGATGGTCTCATCCGTTCGAAAACTGCCATCAGGAAAGCCTTGTGCAATTCCTTTTCGCATTAAGTTGTCCACCGAAGTAGAGACACTGGTTCCACCCAAATTAAAACTCCTATTTATCAGAAGAGCCATCTCTCCACGAGATAGAACTTTATATGGTTGAAACGAGCCATCGGGATAACCTGATATTATTCCTTTCCGAACTAATTCATCCACATATCCTGAAGCGAAGTTGCCTACTTTTACGTCAGAGAATTTGGTATTTCTTTTAACTCCGTTTAACCCCAGTGATCTGCCGAGCATAGCGGCTGCTTCACCTCGGGTTACCTGTCGGTTAGGCACAAAAGTTGTTTTCGTTACCCCATGGACAAAACCACGAGTCACGAGATACGAGATTTCAGCTTGAGCTCGATGATTAGCTACATCTACGAAAGTGAGATTTGTATTTGCATAACTTTTTGGCGTGTATATCGAGACTAGCAAAATCATTACAAGCATTATTATCCATTTTTTCAACTCATAATACCTCCTATTTTATACCTACTACATACTTTAAACTGTTTCTAATTGAATACACATCTGACATTGTATTTAATTTTTATTTTGTTTTATCAATTTAATCGGAAAGTCTGGGTAGAAAGATATGTTTTATGATAGAGATTCGGCTTTTCCAATGGGATTAAGCTGGTTATACGGGTGCAATTCGACAATTTCAAGCTAAAAAGAAGACTCTGGGAATATACTTGACAATTAATAAAAGAAAACCTTATAATCAATATATGAACATATGCTCATATATTGATTATAAGGTTAAAATATATCTTTGGAGGTCTTTAGAAGATGAGTATGGATTTTGAGAAAGAAGAAGTTTCCGCCACGAGTAACCGGTTAGATGAAGAAACCCTCTTTGTCGTCTCCCAAACATTTAAAGCATTAAGTGACCCTACTCGAATTCGCATTTTGAATCTGCTGTGTTCCGGTGAATACTCCGTCAATGACCTGGCAGAAAAGTTGAATTTGGGCCAATCCACGGTGTCGCATCAACTGCGTTTTCTGAAACAGTTGCGATTAGTGAAATATCGTAGAGCTGGAACCACACTCTACTATTCGGAAGACGATGATCATGTCATGAATCTTTTAAAGCAGGCCATTGAACACGCGATCCATCATTGAAAAACGTTTAATTACAAGATTCACAGCTGGACATCCTATGCGTTGAAAGGAGTAAAAAAGAATGGCACATGATCATAACCGATTACAAAAAGACGCTTCCAATCTCCTGCATTCAATGGGATTAAGCTATACACGACCGACTTATACACTTCAAAAATCGGATCCCAAAAAGCCAGACACTTTAGTTTGAGAGACCTTTCCAACATTTAAAAAATTGATAGACGGTGAGATTGATCACCTGAATTTGAAGATGATTCGTGATTACCAAGACATTGGCCGTACCTGGTTCCTCAAAGGAAAACAGCGACTCATTCCCACCTATGGCCAGCATAAGGGCGTGAAGCTGATTGGTACGGCGGATTATGAGACCGGTGCAATTTTCTGCATCGAAGAAGAATAGTATAATGCCCGTGCTTTTCTACGCTTCCTCTCGAGAATTTTAGCGATTTAGCCAATGGGTAAAATTGTCATGATTTTAGACAACGCTAGGATTCACCATGCCAAATTGATTCAGCCATTCTTGGAAGAAAATCAATGTCGCCTTCAAATGGTCTTTTTGCCTCCAAGTAGTCCCATATTGAACATAATGGAAGGTGTCTGGAAATAGTTAAAGGAAACAGTCATTAACAATGTATTTTTTTGGCAACCTCCAGAAAATTATTCTGGCTGTCAGTGCGTTTCTTCAGGACGTCATGCGCCGAAAAAAGAAACGATTGAACGGTTGTGCGTGAGATTATTAAACATTAATTCAACTTGTATAGAAGATATTACACGCCACTTTTTTTAGTTTAGAGGGAATAAGTCCACAAAATCTATGGACACAAACAATAAGTATACAAAAATCAAAGAGACTATATTTAAAGAGGTGATAGAAATGGAGACTGTTAAAGAACAACAATCTCATGAAACACATAACCACGACCATGATCACGGAAAGATGCCCATTATTTTGTACTTCATTGGTTTAGCCCTAGCGCTTATTGCTTTATTTTTAAATGGAGAGTATACAATTACTAAGAACATTTTATTTTCAATTGCAACAATTAGTGCGGGCTATCATGTCATTCTTCTTGAAGGAATTGGAGAAACAGTTGAGAATACAAAAGCCAAAAATAAATTCACACCTAATTCTCACATTTTAATGGGATTAGCTGCACTTGGTGCTTCACTGATGGGGAATTTTTGGGAAGGAACGTTGCTGATTCTCATTTTTTCTGGTGCGCATTTTTTAGAAGATTATGCTGAAGGTAGAAGCAAACGAGAAATCACAAAATTACTTAAACTGAATCCAACGACTGCCAGATTGATCATTTCTGATGGCAATACAAAGATTGTTGATGTTAATGAATTAAAAGTGGGAGATCGGCTCCAAGTATTGAATGGAGATCAAGTACCCATTGACGGAGTCATTTTATCTGGAAATACCTCCATTGATGAATCTTCTATCAATGGAGAAAGTATCCCTGAAGAAAAATCCAAAGGAGATGTGGTTTTTGGGAGTACGATTAATGGAACAGGTACTTTCACAATGGAAGTCTCAAAAGAAAATAAAGATACTGTCTTTTCAAAAATTTTACAACTAGTCAATCAAAATCAAAATAATCAAACAAAAGCCGCCAGTATTATCCAGAAATTCGAACCAAAATACGTTACAGTTGTTTTAATTGCAATACCGCTCTTCATTTTACTCACTCCCATGATTTTAGATTGGACTTGGTCACAAAGTACCTATAGAGGATTAGTTCTTTTAGTCGCAGCTTCGCCGTGTGCTCTAGCAGCAGCTACCGTATCCGTAACTTTGTCAGCCACTTCAAATCTAGCTAAAAGAGGCGTGCTTTCAAAAGGAAGTTCCTATTTGTCTCAATTAGCCGGGATTCAAGCAATTGCCTTTGATAAAACGGGAACCTTAACGAAAGGAAAACCTGAAGTAACCAATTATTATTTTACTAATTCTGTAGACGAAGAAAATATTATTGATATCGTAGTGGCTCTTGAAAAGGAATCCAACCACCCCTTAGCAGATGCTATTCTAAGAAAGTTTGAACAAAAAAATAAACTAGCTATTGAAGTAGAAAATCAGATTGGTAGAGGATTGACAGGAGATTACAAAGGTAAAAATTATCGAATAGGAAAGCCGACTTCTTTTGACGGTGTTACAGATGAATATATTCATTTAAATAGTGAATGGGCGTCAGAAGGTAAGACAGTCGTATATGTAGCAGAAGATGAAGAGGTCATTGGTCTGATTGGGCTAATGGATATTCCAAGTGAACATGCGAAAGAAACTATTGAGTATTTTAAAAAACTAGGTATACACACTACTTTAATTACTGGTGATTCTGAAATGACCGGGAAGGCGGTTGCTGAACAGTTAGGACTGGATGAAGTTATCGCTAATGTTATGCCGGAAGACAAATCTAATATTATAGATCAACAAAAAGAAAACTATGGCATAACCGCTATGGTGGGCGATGGTGTAAATGACGCACCTGCTCTTGTGAAAGCAGATGTCGGAATTGCTATGGGAGATGGTACGGATGTTGCAGTAGATGTATCTGATCTAGTTTTAATGAAAAACGATTTATCCAAATTAGTAAAAGCTCATCAGATTTCTTTAAAAATGAATCGTGTTATTTGGCAAAATATTATTTTCTCAATGGCAGTTGTAGCATTTCTAATTGTCGTTAGCTTATTAGGATTAACGGATATAGCAATCAGCGTCATTATTCATGAAGGAAGTACATTGGTTGTAATTCTAAATGGGCTTCGTTTGTTAAAATCTAGATAATCTGGTCCAGACTTTTTTAAAATAGGATTTACTATAAAGTGTTTGTAAAAGTACTTTTTTACAAACTTATACAGACCAAAAGAGAGAAAAGAGGCTTTTAAATTTGCCCTTTTCTCTCTTTTACTTAAGCAACTCCTAGAAAGCTATTGAAAGTTCCCTTAGAAATCACACGCACTAAAAGGAAGGTTATTAGCGGTCTTTCCATTCCAGTTCAATGGCGGAATGGACAATCTTCAGGTCGGAAGTGGCCATTCTTACTTTTTCTTTTATTACGGTTGAATCCGCAAGGCTATCTCCCTCGACAGAAAGATGTAGATTCAATGCATTCTCTTCTCCGTCGATTGACCAAATGTTTAAATCCCCGACAGACAATACCCCTGGAATTTTCTCGATTTTCGCCTGTATTTCTTCTATATCAATTCCTTCGGGCACGCCCTCTAACAGAACTTTCATGGTTTTAGTAAGATTGCGCACAACGTTCACCAAAATAAACAGAGCAATTGCCAGGGATAAAATCGGGTCGAGGATATGGATATCCTTGAACAGCAGAACAATGCCGACAATCAGCACTGCCACCCATCCTAAAACATCTTCGAGCATATGCCAAGACAAGACTCCTTCATTTACTGATTTCCCTTTATGTAACTTGAAAGCTGCATAACCATTTAAAAGAACGCCTACAATGGCAAACCAAATCATCCCTTGGGCATTGGAATGTTCCGGATTAAACAGCAAAGGGATAGCCTGAGTAAAAATATAAATAGAGCCAGCGATCAAAACAGCTGCATTGATTAATGCGCCCAAAAGGGAAAAACGTTTATAACCGAACGAAAACTTCTTATCCCCTTCTTTATTTGAAAAGTTTTGTAGAAACCAGGAAATACCTAAAGCAATGGCATCTCCTAAATCATGAATAGCATCAGACATGATTGCGACGCTGTTAATTAAAAAGCCGCCAATGAGTTCTCCTATTGAAAATAGAAGGTTGATTACGAAAGCCAATTTGATGTTCTTGGTGGATTTATGAGCTTTTGCCATGATGCGTCCCCTTTCCTTGACTCCTGTTTTAGTTTCGATTTTAGAAAAATTACATGGATTCTAAATGCACAGCAGAATCATCATCTGTCCTTTAGTCATCTATTCCCCCGAAACATCAAATTATGCAGAGCATTAATAAGTGGCCAATTGTTCATGTGGATGTGCTTACTCAACGGCTAAATTAATATTCAACTTGTTTTCCTATCGCAACTGATTTGCCATAGATTACAGGTGATATTTTAAATTCGTCATGTAATGTATTTATAATCGCAAAATCTATTACTTCGTTCATTTTAACAAGTATGTTCAAATACTAAAACAATCATTTGAATGTATAATTGACAATCTGGCGAAATCTTTGTACACTTAAATTAATCAAACGTTCGTTTGAATGTTTAACTATTGTAAAGATATTAGTTGGCTCTAGTATCCATAAAGGAGTTGGTGGTGCTGATTACGACGATTTTTTCCGCCGTTGCAGCCTACGTTGCGACCAGCATTGATTATGTCATCATTTTGCTGATCCTGTTTTCGCAGACGATGAAAAAAGGTCAGTTAAAATCCATTGTTATCGGTCAATACCTGGGAACAGCCATATTAGTGGGCGTCAGTCTATTGGCTGCGTATGGCTTGACGCTCGTCCCATCTCACTGGGTCGGCCTGCTGGGTCTCATTCCGATATATCTGGGAATCAAGGTTTGGAAGCGAGAGGAAGAAGAGAACGATGAAGAGGATCTCCTGTCTCGCTTGTCTTCCGGAAAGTCCAATCGCTTATTTGTAACCATCACCGTCATTACACTGGCGGCTGGCGGCGACAACATCGGCGTCTACATACCTTATTTCTCAACCTTGAATCCGAGTGAAACTATTGTGATGCTGGTTGTCTTTGCCGTCATGGTCGCCATTTTATGTTATCTCAGTTACCGCCTGGCCTCTGTTAAATCAATCTCGGAAACGATCGAGAAATGGGAACGCTGGATTGTGCCGGTCGTCTTTATCGGACTGGGCATCTTGATTATGGTGGAGAACGGGACATTCCGTTTCCTTTGGAGTTTAGTGAGCTGATATGGTTTTCGAGTTTTGTTTTCTATAGAAGAGAAAGACTGCTGTAAAACAGCGAGTCAGAAAAAGGAGTGAAAGAAATTGGCAAAAGATATTTGTGATGTGGTCTGTGTAGACGAGGAAAAGGTGGAGAGAGTCCAGCAACAGCTGGCAGAACAAAATCCGTTGGAAGTGGCGAAAATTTTCAAGGCATTGTCCGACGATACGAGAATCAAAATCGCTTATGCCTTATCGCTGGAAGACAAACTCTGTGTTTGCGACGTCGCCAATATCATCGGCTCTTCTACAGCGACGGCTTCCTACCACCTGCGCCTGTTAAAAAATATGGGTTTGGCGAAATACCGCAAAGAAGGAAAATTGGTCTATTATTCGTTGGATGATGCACATGTGAAACATCTGGTTCAAGTGGCCTTCGCTCATCAGAAGGGGGTTGTTGAAGTTGGTTGAGAAAGCAAAGATAGAAGAAGAAAAAACAGTCTACCGTGTGGAAGGATTTTCGTGCGCCAACTGTGCCGGAAAATTCGAGAAGAACGTCAAAAACCTTTCAGGTGTTGAGGATGCGAAAGTGAATTTCGGCGCTTCGAAAATTTCCGTTTACGGGACGGCCTCGGTTGAAGAATTGGAAAAAGCCGGCGCTTTTGAAAATTTGAAGGTCGCTCCTGAAATCACAAGTCGGCAAGCTGGTCCGAAAACGGAAACCGAAAAAACGACGACTGCAAAAGAAAAGAAAGTACCGTTCTACCAAAAGCACAGCACTTTGCTCTACTCCACCCTGTTGATCGTCTTCGGGTACATTTCCCAGTACGCAAATGGAGAAGAAAATTTGATAACATCCCTCCTATTCGTAGCGTCCATTGTCATTGGCGGCTACTCGCTCTTTAAAGTCGGTTTCCAGAATTTAATACGACTGGATTTCGACATGAAGACCCTCATGACCGTCGCGGTCATTGGGGCAGCCTTTATCGGCGAATGGGCGGAAGCGTCCATCGTCGTCATTCTCTTTGCCATCAGTGAAGCACTGGAACGCTATTCCATGGACCGGGCCCGACAATCCATCCGTTCGTTAATGGACATTGCCCCGAAAGAGGCACTTGTCCGGCGCAATGGACAAGAACAGTTGATTTCGGTGGACGACATTGCCATCGGGGATACCATGATCGTCAAACCCGGACAAAAGATTGCAATGGACGGCATGGTGGTCAACGGGTATTCGTCGGTCAATCAAGCGGCCATCACGGGTGAATCCGTGCCCGTCGCCAAAACGCTGGATGATGACGTCTTCGCCGGCACGCTGAATGAAGAAGGCTTGCTCGAAGTCAAAGTCACGAAGTTGGTTGAAGACACAACCATTGCGAAAATCATCCACCTGGTTGAGGAAGCACAAGGCGAACGGGCTCCTTCGCAGGCGTTTGTCGATAAATTTGCCAAATATTATACACCGATTATCATGGTCGTTGCTGCGCTTGTAGCCATCGTTCCTCCCCTTCTGTTTGATGCCAGCTGGGAAACCTGGGTCTACCAAGGATTGGCTGTGCTAGTCGTAGGCTGCCCGTGTGCTTTGGTCATTTCGACTCCGATTTCGATTGTATCCGCTATTGGTAATGCAGCGAAAAAAGGCGTTTTGGTAAAAGGCGGCGTGTACCTGGAAGAAATGGGCGCTATCAAAGCGATCGCGTTTGACAAGACCGGCACCCTGACCAAAGGGGTTCCTGTCGTCACAGACTTTGAGGTATTGAACAAGGGTACCAATGAAAAAGAACTGCTTTCCATCATCACAGCTCTCGAATATCGATCCCAGCATCCCCTTGCTTCGGCCATCATGAAAAAAGCGGATGCAGAAAATATTTCTTATTCTTCGGTCTTGGTCGAGGACTTCTCTTCCATCACCGGCAAAGGGATTAAAGGAACTGTCGAAGGCATCACGTACTATATCGGAAGTCCGATTCTCTTCAACGAGCTGGGCGCCGCAAGTGCCGATGAGAATTTGGAACAGAAGGTAACAGCCCTTCAAAACCAGGGCAAGACCGCCATGATTATTGGGACGGAACAAACTATCCTCGCGGTCATTGCCGTGGCGGATGAAGTCCGTGAATCCAGCAAGGAAGTCATCCAGAAGCTACATCAAATGGGCATCAAGAAGACGATCATGCTGACGGGCGACAACAAAGGAACGGGTAACGCCATCGGCCAGCAGATCGGCGTCACCGAAATCCAGGCCGAACTGATGCCGGAGGATAAACTGAATTTCATCAAACGCTTACGAGCTGAATACGGCAACGTCGCGATGATTGGAGACGGCGTGAATGATGCTCCGGCACTCGCGGCTTCTACTGTCGGAATTGCCATGGGCGGCGCTGGAACTGATACCGCTATGGAGACCGCTGATGTGGTCTTGATGGGCGATGATTTGAGCAAACTGCCGTTCACGGTGAAGTTAAGCCGGAAATCATTGAACATCATCAAAGCGAATATCGCATTTGCAATCGGCATCAAAGTGATCGCGTTGCTGCTGGTCATCCCGGGTTGGCTGACGCTATGGATCGCCATTATGTCCGATATGGGCGCTACCCTTCTGGTCGCGCTCAACAGCTTACGGCTAATGCGCGTAAAAGAGTAACGAAAAGAGCTTTCCATTTGTCTGGAAAGCTCTTTTCAGAAATACATACTGCTACTCATCCAGTCTGCAGCACAATCTTATTTAATCCTCAAGATAAAGGGTATGGATTTTAGAAGAGGCACCCCTGGCACGAAGCGCCCCTTGTTAGTGCCGGTTCGTCTCTTTTGAAATAAAAATAAGCAGAATCATCATTTTATTCAATGACCAAATGCCGAAGGAGGAAACAGAAATGACGGATGAAACAAAAAAGGATCTGGACTTATTGGTAATCGGTGCTGGATCAGGCGGCTATGTAGCGGCCATACGTGCGGCACAGTTAGGGAGAAAAGTGGTATTGGTGGATAAGGCCGAATTAGGTGGAGTTTGCCTGAACCGCGGGTGTATCCCTTCCAAAGCGCTTATCAGTGCTTCGGAGCGGGTGAAACACATCCAGCATGCCGGCTCCATGGGCATCAAGGTTTCGGGTGAAGTAGTGGTAGACATGCCGGAAGTTGTGAAATGGAAGGATGGAATTGTAAATAAACTCACGAGTGGCGTCCAGACCTTGCTGAAAGGCAATGGCGTGGAAGTCATTAGCGGGGAAGCTTATCTGACGGAATCCCATCAGGTAAAAGTCAAAACTGCAGACGAAGAACAGCTCTATACCTACAAAGATCTGATTCTGGCAATCGGTTCCCTGCCGACCGAACTGAAAAGCCTGCCGTTCGATCAAGAACGGATTCTCTCGTCAACAGAAGCCTTGACACTCCAGGAAGTGCCGAAACATCTCGTGGTGGTCGGCGGCGGGTATATCGGATTGGAACTCGGAACAGCGTATGCCAAATTCGGAGCCAAAGTGACCATCCTGGAAGGAACGGATACCATTCTTCCGGGAACGGACTCTGCACTGACAAATGTAGTAAAACGTCACTTAAAAGACTTGGGAATCACCGTCATCACCAATGCCATGGTCCAAGGCGGTGAAAATACAGGTGAAGAAGTCAATGTCCGGGTTCAAGTGGATGGCAAGGATGAAGTCATTAATGGCGATTACTGTCTGGTTTCTATTGGAAGAAAACCGAACACCGGAAAAATTGGCTTAGAAAATATTGGTGTGGAACTTGATCAACGTGGGTTTATCAAGATAAATAACCAATGTCGAACCACGATTGACCATGTGTACGCAATCGGCGATTGTGCAGGCGGTGACCTTTTGGCCCACAAAGCGAGTTATGAAGGTAAGATTGCTGCAGAGGTAGCAAGCGGACAAAAAAGTGTGATTGATTTCCAAGCGATGCCGTTTGTTATCTTCAGCGATCCGGAAGTTGCGTATACCGGGTTGACCGAAAAAGCGGCAAAAGAACAGGGCTATGAAACAGTTTCCAGTCGTTTTCCGTTCCAGGCGAACGGCCGCGCCTTATCCATTTCCGATGCCGATGGCTTTGTACAGATTGTGGCTGAAAAAGAGACGAAAAGAGTGTTGGGCGTCCAGATGGTCGGACCGGAAGTATCGTCTCTTATTGCCGAGGCTGTGTTTGCCATTGAGACCGGAGCGACTGCCGAAGACCTCAGCCTGACGATTCACGCCCATCCTACGTTGCCGGAGCCATTGATGGAAGCTGCGGAAGGAATCATGGGACACCCAATTCATATGTTGAATAAAAAATAATTTATAGCGAACACACATCAAGGACGGCCTGCACATTCATAAGCGCAGGCCGGATTTTTTACATTCGTGTATTTGTGACCTGCCGGGGCGATGATTAACAGACTAGATGATCAATTTACTCGCTGTTCCCACACAAGAGTTCCTTATGATGAAAATCTACTTATATTGAAAGGATGCGATCTTCATGAAGGCAGACAAAAAAGGAGCGTATATACCGGCACTCAAATACCATTGGATGACCCGGTTCTATGATCCGTTAATTCAATGGGGGATGCAGGAAAAGAAGTTGAAAATGCATCTGGTCCATCAAGCAGTCCTTCAACCTGGGGAAGTGGTAATGGATCTGGCTTGTGGCACAGGGACGCTTGCTCTTTTTCTTCAACGTTCACAACCCGGAGTGCATGTGGTTGGAGTCGACGCTGATCCCGAAATATTAGCCGTCGCCAAAAAGAAGGTAAAAGAAGATCAGGTCCATCACATCCGATTTGAGGAAGGATTTTCCGATCGGCTTCCTTTTGCCAATCATTTATTTCATCGTGTCTTTACCAGTTTATTTATTCATCATTTGACGCTAGAGAAGAAGAGGAAAACATTTGAAGAAGTTCATCGGACACTCAAATTAGGCGGCCAATTTCATCTTCTGGATTTCGATAAACCGCAAAATGGCTTGATGCGTGTTGCCTTCTTCCCCGTCCAATTCCTAGACGGGTTTGAAACCACTTCACCCCATGTCAAAGGCATTATTCCGAATCTCTTGAAAGAAACCGGATTTGCTGCAATTGAAGAGACGGGACAATTTTCAACCGTGGTTGGAACGTTACGGGCATACAAAGCTTTTAAGCCATAAATTTCTCGATATTCAGCTATTTTCTTTTACCTTACGTACTTGCATTTTCTATCTATCTATTTTCATTAAATTCACTTTGTAATCATGAGGAGCAAAACTTAAAAAGGTTATTAGGAAAGAGTTCGTAAAAGTACGCTTTTACAGCTACGAAGAGAGAGAGGCTGTTTTAAATCAGCCTCTCTCTCTTTGTATTTAAGCAACTTCTGATAAGCGGTCATATGTAAACTTTTAAATACGTGATTCTAAATTTTACAACAAGATGTTTTCAATCGAAATTAGTAAAAAATGAGTTTATCCCTTAGATGCTGTGTGATGATAGACCATCCATCGGCATCATAATATCTTTTAAAACTCTGCTGGCTTAATCAGTTCCATGTAACTTCGAATATCCTCCTCGGACATTTCACCTGTAATGATTTTCTCGATTTCCCCATTCGGATTGACCAGGACGGTCGTCGGCAGTGGCCGGATGTTGTAAGTTTCCATAACACTTTTATCTTTGTCGATGACAATCGGGAAAGTTAAACTTTTCCGTTCAGCATATTGTTCCACTTCATAATCTGACTGGGCGATGTTGACGGCCAGTATCTCCACACCTTGGTCTTTGTATACTTGATACTGCTTTTCCATTAAAGGAAATTCTTTTTCACACGGTTTGCACCAGGTCCCCCAAAAGTTCACAAACACCCCTTGTCCTTTGTAATCAGATAGCTGATGACGTTCCCCATTCAAATCTGTCAGCGCAAAATCGGGTGCCGTATCTCCAATCTGCAGCAATTCACTTTTTTCCTTCGTTACACCATTGTAGATGGTAAACGCAACAGCCCCCATCATGACCAGCAAAATGGTTGTCCTCATCAATAGTCGGTTCTTCTTTTTCGTGGCCATCTTATCTTAGCTCCTTAATTTTTTAAAGAATAAAATAAGGTCTCATCTAGAGACCTTATTCGAGAGTGATATTATTCAGCTTCTTTTGCATCACCAGCGGCTCCCATAAAACTTGCACAGGTATCCATCATTTCCTGTCCTTTAGGCGAATTCATTGCATTCATCATATTCGACATATTGCCATTCTCCATCATGTTCGTCATTCCGTTTTCATTAGCATTCATCATTTTACCAGCGCTACCGCTATCTGATCCACTGGCAAATGCGGTTGTTCCTACTACTAGCAGGGTCGACAAAGCAAACGACAAGATAAAAGGCGTTTTTTTCATTTGCATTTCTTCCTCTCCTTCTTTTATGACTGTACAATTAAAGTATAGACACTAAGTTTGTTGAATTTGTGAAGATGCGAAAGTCTTATTGTTTATTTTGTAAAAACGCTTTTCTTTCTTCAAAATCTTGTTCATCTATTTCTCCGCGCGCAAATCTTTCCCGGAGGATTTCCATTGAAGAATCTTCCCGATTTTCAACTTCTTCAGAATCTCCTTTCTTTGTAGCCAGTTTCATAGTAAATAATACGATTCCATAGATAATTAAACCCACTGCAATAACCCAAAAAATCATAGTCAGAATCATGCCTCCACCCATCATCGACATCATTTTTATAACCTCCAATTATCATGGAATATATTCTCAATCAACTTGTTTTCAAAAATTCCACTCAGTTCAATCCTGCGTATTAAATTTATATCCGACACCCCACACTGTTTTGATGGGGTTGTAAGATAATCCGGCTTTCCGAAGCTTTTCCCGTACGTTTTTTACATGGGTATCAATCGTTCGCAAGTCGCGAAAGTCTTCCGGCTCCCAAATGGTATCCAATAAAATGTCCCGGGTGAAAACTCTTTTGGGCTGGCTTGCGGCCATATAAAGAATGTCGAACTCTTTCGGCGTCAACTCGACGGAAACGCTCTTCACCTTTACTTCTCTGCTTTCACTATCGATAAGCAAATCTTCAAAAGTTACCAAAACGCCTTGAGCCCCCTCTTTTTTAACCTTTTCCCGGCGAAGTAGCGCATTGACACGGGCCACCAATTCTTCGGGGGCAAATGGTTTAACCAGATAATCATCAGCTCCAATATTTAAGCCCCGAACGCGGTCCTGAACGTCATTTCGAGCGGTCAGCATTAGAATCGGCACTTGTGTAGTCTGACGTATGGCAGAGCAAACTTCCCATCCATCAATATCCGGCAACATGATATCCAATACCAGTAAATCGTAAGAGTTTTGCCTGGCCATCTGTATGGCTTCATGCCCCCCTCGGGCTTCGTCTACCTGATAGTGCTCTTTTGATAAATAAATTTTCACAAGGTTTCTCATATTCCATTCATCATCGACCACTAAAATTTTGTTTTTCATTTTAAGCCCTCACTTTTTGATTGCTTAACCTAACTATAGCCTTCAAGTTTGTAGTTACTGTGAAGTTTTCCGATTTCCGTTCTTTTCATTTCACTGAAGGCAGCCGAAAATTCTGTGACTCAGTTGCTCATAATCCCGTAAAACCGTTAAAGAAATTGTTAGACAAAAATGAAATTATCTTAGTCATCCAATCAAAATAGAGGAATACCCCCATGATGATCATAGTAACTCCGCCTACCTTCATAATAAGTCCGCTATATGTCTTTACCCACTTCATCCTTCCGATAAAAAATGACATAAAGAAAAAAGGAATTGAGAAACCGAGGATATAGGCAATCATATAAACCAACGCCTGGTTCGGATTTGAAACTCCCAGCGCAATAACACCTGCTAAAATAGGGCCGGTACATGGTGTCCATCCGGCGGCGAAGGCAATGCCAATGACACTTGAACCCAGATAGCCGCTTGGCCGGTCTTTAAACGTCATTCTTTTTTCCTGCATCAGGAATTGGGGTTTAAACACTCCCAGTATGACCAGACCCAGCAAGACGATTAAGATTGCCCCGATCTGCCGGATCAGATCTCCATAATAGCTGAATAAGTTGCCGAACAAGGAGGTGGAGAATCCAAGAGCAATAAAAATGAGGGAAAATCCAAGCAGAAAGAACGTGGTATGCAGCAATGCCCGTTTTCTCAGTATCCCTTTGCCATTCTGTAATTCATCCACAGACATTCCGGTTATATACGACAAAAATGCTGGATATAGCGGCAGGCAGCAGGGGGATACAAAAGATAACACCCCAGCAGCGAAAGCTAATAATAAATTTACATCTTCCATTCCCATCCCGCCCTTTCTAAATTAGTTTTTTGGATTTTTTTATGCACATTTAGAACCGCTACTCATTAAACCGCATTTCCCCCGGTATAACGACTCGAAAAGCAAATTCCACTTCTTCTCCGTTCGATTTTTCCGCCGTCACCGTCATATTCATTGTGCCAGCAGCATGAAGAAGGTTTCCCGTAAGTTTAAACACACCTTCTTCAACTTGGAATGCTTTATAGTTCACCTGGTAATTCGGCGGCATGGATAACGTTACTTCCACTTCCTCAATCGGTTCACCTTCGAAATCCATGGTTAAAACGTTTAACCCCAACTTCAAAGGAGAGAAACGGACATCCAATTCAACGTCCTCTTTTTCTATGATGGCAGGGTAAACGCCTTGTTCAGCTGAACCGGGTGTTGAAACAACCAAAACAGATGCAAACAGTAAAAACAAAGCCGCATAAATTATCTCGACCCGCACCCGTTTTGCCACTTTAGACACAGCCTTCTCAGTCAATTTTTTGATTAATCTTCTTTGGAAAAATCCAATCACCAAAACAGCGAGGGTTAACGCCATTTTTAAAACAATTGTTTTCCCCCATTCACTTTTCCAAAAGCTCTCAATTGTATAAGAAGGGACATATTTCATTGTCATATATAACCCGGTTACAATAATGACCGATAAACTGACGAATGCCCAATTCGAAAAAGCCGGCAGCGTGCTTCGTAAAAATTTTTTCATCTCCTCTTTCTTGGGAAACGTCAGTAATCCCAGTAAACCGCCAATCCAAATGGAAGACGCCATTAGATGCAGCGCATTCATAAACATTGAAAAGTAGCCGCCATATCGAGGATATGCCGCATGCCCGGTTATAAAGGGAATCAGCAACAGCGCAGCTGCAAAAAACAGCAGTCTCACTTTTGTTAAGAAGACGCCAAGCAGCAATAAACCAATCTGCAACAACGGAATCCAAACAAATTTCAGCGAAAGAAACTGAATGAATGACAGGCTTTCAAGTTCGCTTTTTTGAGCCACAAGAACGAGAACCACGCCAGTGAATACAAAAAACAGCAGGAAAAAAGAAAGTGGATTCCGTTTCAGCGAAGCGGCTTCTTTATGTATGACCGTATGAAAAAACGCTAAGCCAAATAAAGCCATCATGCCGATGAAAAACAACCAGTATCCCGTTTGTTTTAATCCTATACTGGCAAACCAGGCAGATCCGACTGGCTCTCCTTCACTTGGCTGTTGAATCGCAGTAAATTCATCGACAGCAAAATAAAACACGCCTATGGTATCTGGTAGGCTAATATCTTCTGAGGCAGCGGGCCGGGCGTACCAGGTAACTTGGTAGGATCCTTTCGGCAGTTCTTCATTGAACTCAATAATTACATGATTTGGATCATCAGGATTCATAACAGGTTCCTTGATACTGATCGATTGTTGCCTGTCATCAAAAACCCCAATAGCGGTTATGTCAGCAGGCTGATTGAACCAAAGATTCATTTTTCGGGGAGAACCATCTGTAATTTCTCCATCTTCGGGATAATTTTGAATAATTTCAAAATCCGTCTGTTGCTGTGTTTTTTCTTTTTTAACTACTTGGAAATTCAGATTCTCTTCCATTATGTCGCCATCCAAAGCGATGACACTTATCATGGCCACGTAACTGCCGGGCGGTAATTCATCATTCAAGTTACTGATAATATGCGTCTTATCGTCAGGATCAACTCGTGTATCCTCTAATTCAATTCTAGTTCCAGATTGACTCTTTAACTGAATAGATTCAGCGTGCAGAACAACAGGGTCCTGAAACCAAAATTCGAGCGTTGAAGGACTTTCAGTTAGCCTTTCTCCTTCTGATGGATTGGTTTCTTCCAAAGTAGAATGAGCAAGACCATGGATTTCCGGAAAAACAGCGTGCATCAAAAGCAAAGTGACGAATAAAGCAAAAAATTTATGGACAAACTTCATAATAATCACCTCCTTACAGCTTTGAAATTAGTGCGTAATAGACGTTTTATCAATTTCAGATTCCGGCATTATCTGTTTCATATAATCAGCTATTTGGGATTCCGTTAAACCGGCAGTGATTCGGTCTACCACTTTTCCGTTTTCGTCTATCAGAAAGCTGACGGGAATTGCCGCTACATCATACAAATTCATCGTTTCTTGGTTCAGATCAAGCAAGATAGGAAAAGTCAATCCGTATTTCACCGCAAACTTTTCGACTACTGGTTGTGGCTCTGCCACATCTATCGCTAAAATTGTAACCCCTTTTTCTTTAAACAGTTCATACTGATTTTGCATGAATGGCATTTCCTTTTTACAGGGGGGACAATAAGTGGCCCAAAAATTCAAAAATACACCTTTTCCTCTATAATCGCTCAACTTTACAGTTTCTCCTTCAAGCGTAGTAAGTTGAAAGTCAGGAGCTACATCTCCAACGGAAAGGGCTTCTCCATTCTTTTTGATGTCTGAGAGATTGGTGAAAAGCACGTAGATTATAACGGCGGCAAACCCGACTAAGAGACTTGTTTTTATAATGGATCGTTTTTTATCACTCAAATCCTGACACTCCTAAAGTTTGAAGTTAATACACTGGAACAGTTCCAGAAAAAAATGGTAACCTGTTTGCGGTTACCATTTCCTGCGGATTTTGATCAACCTTGAAATTTGCTACTTCACAGTAGCTAAGAAAACTACTGTTTTGTACCTGCTTCTAAGTTAATGCCTGTCCCTTTTTCAGCTATCTGGCTCCAGTTCCCGCCAAAATCTTTGGTCATGTACATATCTTTTTCAACCGTTGTAAATGTGATTTGGTTTTCGTCCTGCGGATTGCCCGCGATATAGCCGATTGTGTTTTCTTCACTCAATTCAGGGATTGAAATGAGTTGCGGCTCATTTGTTTCGCTATCGAATATTGTTAAAGTCACTTCCCCAGAAACACTTCCTGCAACCAAGTTACCTGCTGGAGAGAAAGTGACTGCTGTAGTGGGAGAGTCTGATACTGGATCAAAGGTCTGTCCAAAATCGTTTGACAGAAAGACTCCTTCGCTTGTCCCTAGAGCAACAGTTGCTTCATCTGTCGGGTGAACGGCTATTGAAAATATCGGGCCTTGCAAACCCGTCATCTCACTTTTCGTCCAAGTCTCTGTTTCGTCTGTGGAATAATATAAACCAATGTCATCCATTCTTGAATTTGTCTGCGGATTGATCACATAAATGGCATGTGAATTATATCCGACTGCCATTCCATGAAAATCCACTTCCTGATACAGATCCAACATTTCCAAGTTTTGCCCCATATCAGTTGTTTTAACCACACCAAATGGATTTTTCAGTGAAGAACCTGGACCTGGATGACCACTGCTGTAAAATCCATCATCAACCATGACAAAGCCCATGTAATCATGCGGCTCAGCTGCTGCTTCGCTCCAGACGCCATTTTCGAACACTTTCAATCCATCATGGGAAGGGACATATAATCTGGCTCCGTCTCCTGAGAAACCAAGCCCGTGTACGTGCATCATTTCAATATCGCTCACTTCTGGTGTGTTTTCTTCGGCAGTTGTCGTCCCTGCTTCGCCTTCTTCACCAGTTTCTTCTTCGTTTGTTTCCTCATTCGCGGACTGGTCTTCAGCCACTTCTTCAATTGCTGCATTATCCATAGCTTCTTCTTCACTTGAGCATGCCGCGATACTACCCGCCAATAGCGCTATCAGGAGCGCAAATGTAAAATTCTTCATTTTGTTACCTCCTCTTTTTTGTATACTGCCAATAAATTACTCCTGTCAATATCAGCGGAATGCCCATCCATAAACATACTTGGACAAATGTTGTTAAGAAAACCGTCAATCCGGTTTCCAGCATTAATGTTCCAGACATCGTTAAGCAGAGTATTCCAATAACAACCAACAAAATGGCTAAAAAAACCTCAATCCTTCTCATGGAGATTCCCTCCTTATGATTGGGAAAGCAAGTTCAAAACATGTGCCCTTTTCAATCTGGCTTTCCACTGTAATGGCTCCTCCCTGCAATTCGACCAGCTGTTTGACAATCGCCAATCCAAGTCCTGTTCCTCCGAACTCCCTCGACCTTGATTTTTCTACCCGATAAAAACGTTCAAACAAAAACGGGATATCTTCTTGTGGAATTCCAATGCCCGTGTCTTCAACGAGTACTTTTACAGTAGTGATGTCACTGAAAAGTTTAACTTTTACGAAACCACTTTCAGTATAGCGGATGGCATTTTCAAGTAAATTGCTGATGATTTGTTCCATTCTTAATCCATCAGCATTTATACTCGGGAAGTCATATGGTTGGTTAAACTCCAATTGAAGCCCTTTCGCTTGTGCGTTCATTTTCGTCTTGAGAAGCGCATTTTCTATCACTTCCACCAAATCCACTTCTTCGAAGACCAACGCTATCTTTCCATCTTCCATTTTTGATAGCTCAAATAAATCTGAGACCAGATTCGACATCCTTACAGCTTCCAGTTGGATGATCTGCAGATACTGTTCTTTTTCTTCTTCTGTTTCATAAAGGTGATTCCTTAATGCGCTTGTATAACCTTCCAAATACGTAATTGGCGTTTGCAACTCATGCGATATATTGGCTAAAAATTCCCGTCGATTGGAACGATATCGATGAAGTTCGATCGCCAGATCATTTATAGCTGCGGCCAGCGTACCAATTTCATCCATTGAACTGCGCGAGACTCTTGTATTCAAATCGCCTGCAGCTATTTTCCGAGTTGCTTGCTCCATTTCTAGAAGAGGACTGGATAATTTACGCGATAAAATGAAGGTAAAACCGACCGCCAAGAAAACTGCCCCTATTCCCGCTAGGATTATTGCTCTTTTAACTAACTCCAGCGACTGATACAAGTCTTCGACAGAAGACAAAACAAAAATTCCACCGATTAGCTGCTCATCGTCCGAGTAAATAGGCTTTCCAACTTGAAGATAACGTCTATTGTTAATATCATCATAATATTCACTTCGAATATCAGCATTATTTGCCATCACAGCAAGGTCTTCAGAACGGATACCTTCTCCTACCGGCAAACTTGGAATACCTGAATTCGCAACGACTATTCCTTGTTCATCAACAATAATAATTTCTTGTTCTGTTACTGAGGCAAGCAACTCGAACAATTCCAGCTGCTGTTCATCAAGTGAGTCGATTGAATTTGCATAGCGGTCCGATGCTTCTTCTACTTCTTCTTGTACCTTGCTAAAATAAAAGCCGGAGAAAATTTGGTTCACTACAAAACCAAGCGGCAATAAAATTACCAACACGAGCAGCAATATGCTGGAACCTAATTTAACTACAATGCTGTTCCCTTTCATAGTTCTTCATCCAAACGCTGAAATACGCGAACCTTCTCTGCCCCAGCACGCTTAATCTGAATAGGTTCTCTCAGATGATCGTTGACTCCTTCTTTCGCTAATGCTTCTTTAATTTTTCTCATTGATTCACTCCCCAACAGTAAATTTACTCGGCAATGCATCAATTTCATCCACTTTTTCTTTCCGTGCCCATTTAAAGAAAATATAACCGATCACTGTACTGTATACAATCTCCTGGACAACTTTCATGACAATACCACCGGTTCTCTGATCTTCCAGCGGCGGAAGAGAAGCAAACAGCTGTGGAGCATCTGAGTATACCGTATAAAACGATTGGTCTGAAAAAATGATAAGGGCGCAGGCCGGTGTCAGCAGCATTCCTGCCGCAAAAATGTATCCGATTTTATGGATTTCGGACAACTTATCCAATTCTTTTACCATAGGGATAAGCGGAATCCACATAAAGAAAGCTGTCACCGTTAGAATAAAATGCATTAAATTATGCAGCATACTATTTCCTACAACTAAGTTAAATATGAGGGGAAGATGATAAAATGAAAACAATACATTAAACAAAAGCAATGGAAACAGCGGACGTTTCAAGAAACTTAATATTTTAGTCCGCAAACCGATTCGGATTATAGGTTCAACAAATCGTTTCGGAAGACCCAGCAACAATAAGGGCGGCAAAAGGGTGTATATTAACGATTGCTCCAGCATATGAGCGCTGAATAAATAATGATCACCAAGTACATGCAACGGGCTTCCTAGTGTTACATACAGCACCACTAAAGCCGAAAAGAAAAAACCGAAATTCTTGAAAAAATCTTCTTCCGTTTTGAATTGATAAACATAGACCCCTAAGATGATGACCAAAACCACCGCCATCCAAAGGTTCCAGTGTGAAAACAAATTAGCTGCTTCGGTTGCTTCATCAACGCCATTATGCGCCAAGCCGCTTTCTGCCGGATTCAAAAACAACACTAGTAGAACGCTAAACAATATCCCAATTACTTTCACTGTCTTTCTCACTTCTTTCTACTTGTCCTCATAATGTGCTGGTTTTTTAAGTACGACACGTCTATAAATAAGTAATCCGAACGCTAGTATAATCGCCATCACGGAAACCAGCTGCGCTGCCCGGAGTTCGCCGATTACATACAGGCTGTCTGTCCGCATGGCTTCAATGAAAAATCGACCAAAGGAATACCAAATAATATAGAAAAAGAACAGCTCCCCGCGAACTAAATTGACTTTTCGAAGCAGCAACAAAATAACAATGCCCGCCAAGCTCCACAGTGATTCATACAAAAACGTCGGATGATAATAAGCGCCGTCTATGTACATCTGGTTAACGATCCAATCGGGAAGGAACAAGCTTTCCAGAAACGCACGGGACACTTCTCCGCCATGCGCCTCCTGATTAATGAAATTACCCCAGCGTCCAATTGCCTGGCCGATTAAAATGCTCGGGGCCAAAATATCCGCCACTTTGAGAAATGACGTATTGCGCTTTTTGGTAAAGACATAAGCGACGATGACAGAAGCGATCAATGCTCCATGAATGGCGATTCCGCCATTCCAAATAGCTATAATGTCTGCCGGATTGTCTTTGTACTGCTCCCACTCAAACGCCACGTAATAAATACGCGCTCCAATGATTGCCAATGGCACTGCCCAAATCAGCAGGTCTGTCAAAAAATCAGGATGGAGCCCTCTTTTGACCATCTCTCGCTGCCCGACCAAAAAAGCAATGATAATTCCTGTGGCGATAATGACGCCGTACCAGCGAACATCGATTGGTCCCAGTGAAAACGCAATGGGGTCTATTGTCGCTAAAATCTGATGCATATGCTACCCCTTTCTAATCCGTTAAATCATCCTACTTACTTTTTTCTTTAGATTTAACAAAATTCTATAAGACTCAGATACTCCAGTAAGTAATGGTGTCCAGTACACCTAACATAATTAAAATTACTCCGGACCCTTTTTGCATATACCATCCGAGTTTTCTACCCTTTTTCATCACAGCTCCACCAGCTCCGAAATACCAAATCAGAAAAATGGCAATGAACAACGGCACGGAAGTTCCGATGGCGAACAAGCTAGGCAACACCACCCCGTAGGAAGTGGAAAGAACAACAGGCATTAATGTCACAAAGAATAGGACAAACATCGTCGGACAAAACCCAAACGAAAAGCTGACACCGAGGAAAAAGGATCCCATTTCCCCCTTTTTAAAAAACTTCTTTGGCACTTCCAGGAATGTTAAAGTCCCTTTCAGCTTAAAAATTCCCAGCATAAAAATACCAACAACGATAAATAATGGCCCCACTACTTTTCTGAACCAGGGGAAGTACAGTGTGAGCCGGGACTCAAATTCATTCCCTAACATCCATACCAGCAGTCCCAGCCCGGTAAACACAGTGATCTTTCCTAGTGCAAAAAAGATAACTTCAGCCCAGGCTGTTTCTTTTTGAAGCGACTTATTCCCATACAGGGTAATGGCACCAATATTTCCCGTGAACTGACAAGGAGCCATGGCTCCTACGATCCCGAGCAAAAAAGCAAAGAGAAGAGGGGTACTCATAAAACTATTTGAAAGAGTGATAAAAGGCTGCATCATGGTATTGCTCATCTGACTAATAAATTCATACAACAGAACTCACCAACTTAATCGCATTTTTGACTTCTTCATATTAAGGGAAAAGTTTGTAGAAAGTATGAAGTTAAAACCTTACTTCTAACTTCAGACGAGTTTCTGATATAGGCTACCCATTGAACCTAAGGAATGTATGGAAAATATTTTAAAAAAGGTAAAAAATCAATACAAAAGACCTTTTGTCAGTTATATATCTGATAAAAGGTCTTTTGTGGTTTATAAAGAATAAATCTTTTGCTTGAAGTCAATTCTATTTTAGCAGATGAGAGCGGAAGTTAAATGGCGATGCCATAACTGATCTTCACATATCTTTCGCAAAAACTTTAGGCTGCACGTTTTATAAAGAAACGTTCCACCGCAAAAATTGCAATGATAAACACAACCGATACGGCGACAACGAACAAGTCAGAGTTCACCTTTACCCAAACAAATGCCGCGAGTACAATGCCATCTAAGGTGAAGGCGGTCAAGACGACGAAAGGGTTCGCCCCTACTTTCCCTCGCGAATGCTTGAATACACCCCAATGGATAATCATGTCCATAAACAGGTATAGAATTGCGCCCACCGAGGCGATTCGGCTCAGGTCAAAAAAGATAGTGAGAATCATAGCCAATACAATCGTGTAGACTAACGTATGCTTTTGAATGCTGCCAGGCATCCCGAAATGCTTGTGAGGAATGAGTTATATCAGTGCTTTTAAGTATTCGGTCCATTCTACTTCCAGGAAGAATCGGTTTGCTATGACCGGGACTGAAAGAAGTTTTTTCATGAGGAGCATTTTTCTTCTAACTCCTATTAATATTTAGGTAAATACAGTTTTCTTCGAATTTTCCATACCTATTTTTCAATAAAAGTTGTTTTTATTTCAAATTAATAGGTCAGTACCATACTGCCGTAGCTCTTTTTCTATATTAACTTCTTTACAGTTAAACATTATGAAAAAAGGAGATGCATCATTAAAAATTTGCTATACAAAATATATTTTGTTTTTAAATATCAAAATAATATTTTTTCTTTCAATATTTATTAATTGTAGTTTTTTCAAAAAAAAAATGTCATAGAAATATTATAGTTTGAACAAACTTTCGTTCTATTAATTATTTAATCTATAACAAACTTTAATTAGATTTTTTAGAGTTTTCCAAATCAGCTTGATACATAAAGTCTTATTTAAAATTTTTCTACAAAAGGAAATAAAATATAATTAAGTTTTTTGCGGTAGTTGAATAATTCATAAGAAAAAAACAAGACTATTTCTCCTATATTAAATCAAATAATTGATATAATTAAATTTAATAAAAGAAAATATTGTAATTAATTTTATAAATTTGTAAAAAAAAATTTACGTTTTAAGTTGAAATTTCTCTTTTATTTGATTCTAAACATTTTTTTGTTATTTTTAATAAATTAGAAACGTTGGCACATCAGCTTTTTTAGCAAAAAAATACTATTGTAATACAATTGTAATATTACTGCAATCTAACTAACGTTGTATTCCTTACTTTCTCCCCCTATAGTAAGTTACAGAGTAAGAAACATTGAATCCTTATCTTTGGATAATAAAAAACGTTAGGGGAAAACAATGAAAAAACTAGTCTTTTCAATTTTAACTGCAGGTTCATTAATCTTATCTAACTCAGCTATGGATGCCGAAGCGATGATTAACTCTACATCAAAGGCTAATACAGCGGTTGCATATGAAACTACAAACAGTCAAAACGTCGAGCAAGTTTCAATAAGCAAAGCAGTTGCAATGTCTGGAACATACAAATTCAACTATGCTACTAATGTCCGCCAAGATGCGGGTACCCAATATAAAGTTGTCACCGTCGCTAAAAAAGGCGCTATTACTACTGCTACTCACAAGAAAACAGTAAACGGCAAAACTTGGTTTAAAATTAAAACCAGCACAAATACCGGATGGGTACTGAGTTCTTTAGTTTCTAAGTATTCATCAGTTAAAACAGTTTCTAGTTCTTCATCAATCGACTCTAAAGTCGTTTCTATTGGATTATCCCTTCAAGGAACACCATACAAGTGGGGCGGTACAACACCAGCTGGATTCGACTGCAGTGGTTTTCTCCAATACGTATACAATAAAGCTGGCCAATCAATTTCACGCACAACCCTTTCTATATTCTCAGAAACAAAACAAGTATCATCTCCACAGCCGGGAGACTTGGTCTTCTTTGCGAACACGTACCGTCCAGGAATTTCGCATGCCGGAATTTACATCGGCAACAACCAGTTCGTTCACTCTGGCGGATCGAAAGCTGAAGTTGTCAGCTTGAACAATTCGTACTGGGGACCTAAATTCCACAGCTTCAGAAGCTTTTAATAATAATTTCAAAAGGCCACCACCGGAAACTAGAGTAACCCAATAAAATGAGACAAGGAAAAACACCCCCAACGTCGTATGTAGTTACTAACGACAAACTGGAGGTGTTTTTCTGTATGGGTTCAAAAAAGTTTCTTCTCGTTAAGTTTTTATATTTCAGTTTGATTGATCACTTATCCTACTGGTGGATCCGACAACTGCTTTCTTGTGTGATTGATCTCACCTTTCGATTTCGACTGTGTTTGTTTTGGGATTCTGTTTTTTCTTATCGGCTGCAGGACCCTTTTCTTGATAGATTTCCGTCCTTAACCGAGCGGCGAACGATTGGATGTAGCCCTCGTCTTGTTTCAGCAGGACATCATGATACCCGTTTTCTAATGTGGTGTACGTCTGCTTGTCCACCAGCTGCTCCTTATCCAATTGGTGGAGCGGGTGAATGTATTCCCCCTTTTCATATTGAGAACTGATGACGAGCGTAAGGCCGGTGTCTTGTGGAATGGCCACGGTATAGGCTGTTCGCTCTTGCCTGTATTGATCGAAGTCTAAGTTATTCACTTCCCCAAAAGGCTGAAACTCACTGCTGATGCCATGGATAAACATAGCGGGATCTTTATGATTCAATTCCTGTCCAGAATGAGACGCGTGGACCTTCAGTGCTTGGTCCGTGAGATTGTAGGCGATATCATCCGCCTTGCTTTGTAGTAGCTCCTTCTCTTTTACTTGCTCAAAATGCGAGTCGATTTCGTCGATAAACTCGCTGGCTGTGCTTTGGACTTCCTTCAGCAGCCGCTCCTTGTCCTTCAATTCGCTACCCTTCGTCCAGTTGGCCAGGTAGGAAAGCGTGAAGTCTTCTGTATCGATGCCGTAGCGATTGGCTACCACATACGAAACCATTTCGGCCTGGAATTCCTTTTCGTTCGTCGATAACTCTTTGGCTCTCTCCGGCGTGTGCATTTTCGCGTGTGCCAGTTCGTGGATTAACACCGAAACATTCTCGAATTCCGTATTGCGCGGATTCAAAGCAATAATCTTTTCGTTCGGAGCGGCTGCTCCTTTGGCTGTCCCGAGTTCGAATGGTGCCTCGTCAACAATAGTAAAATCTAATTTTGTAGCAACTTTATCCAGTGCAACCATCATTTCTTTGCTGCTTTCAAGGCTTCCGTCCCGGTGGTATTTTCCGAATATCTCTGAGACCGACAGATTCAATTCCCGGGCATTGGTCTGCGTGTATTCAAAGACATGGCCAATTTTAAAGAACGTTTTTTTGGATGTCTCCAGCTGCTTCTTATCGATCAAATCACGTTCTTGCTTGCTGGCAGAAGAGACTGGCACATCAATTCCGTTCTTCTTGAAAAACTGGACCGGCGTGGGGACGAGGATCTTGATACCCTTCTCCCCTTTTTGCACAGCTGCCCCTTTGCTCTTCCAAAAATTAAAGGAGCCCACAGCTTGGGCTCCCATGAATTGCTTATCGATTAATACCATATTGCGCTGCGAGTAGTTGTGGAAGTTGGCCATGAAGGCCAGGTGCTCCCTCATCGCTTTTTCAGAAACGAAATATGATTCAATCTGCTGATCCATGCCAGCAGTCAATTCTTCGATTTCCTTCATCTTCTCTTCCGGGGTTTTCTTTTTGCCTTTGAACGCCATTCAGACCATCACCTTTCTATTTCAACTACTTTCTCTTTTGTGAATGTTTTCGTTTCAACTAAATCAATGTTCCAGTCTTTATTCTTCGGCTTGTCAACTTCAAAATTAGTTAGATAATTAGACCAGCGATCTACAAACTGTTCACCGGCTGCATCATTGTCGACGGCAAAGATGACCTGTTCCACAACCGCTCCTCGCTCCTTGCAGTCCTTGATCAAGTCCCGAATACCAGCAGTAGCGGATTGGTCTTTAAGGCCGGACATGGACAGCAGACGGATGTTTTCGGGCCGTTTCAATTCAAAATAACTGAGCGCATCAATCGGGCTTTCGAATAACGCAATCTTGTTTGGCGTACCTATATCCAGCCTAAATCCACCATCTTCTTTACTATTCGCCAAGATCTGTTTAAAGGAACCGCGCTTGTTATCCATCTTCACAGTGCCTTGCCGATCACCGCCGACAATCTTGCCGGCAGAATCTTTCCATTTAAAAATACCGTTCTTTAATTTATCTTCAGCCAGCAAATCATTACGAACTAGAGCGGCAACAATTTTTGGATCCAGCTTCCGCTCATCAATTAAATACTTCGATATGTTTTCCTGTTTCGGAACTTCTTGATGGTTCGGGTATTCGAATTCTTTTGACGCGCGCCGCTCCGATTCCCTAGAAAAAGTCTTGGAAGAATCTTGCGCATTCACATCCCGAACTGCATCCTGGAATGTCATGTCGTTATACTCACGGGCAAAGCTGATGGCACCATAGCCGCCCTTGCTTCGACTGTTCCAGTACCAATGCCCGCTGTCTTTAATTACCAGTGAATCGTGTTCCGGATGCCGGTAATAATGTCCCTGCCGCTCCAAGCTCTCGCCTTTTGCGTGCAAATAATCCAGTACATGAACTTCATTGGCTTTTCGAACTTCTTCTCTGTCCACGCGATCACCCACCCCAATCACTCCTTTTGATTACTAGAAAAAAGATTTTCTTCAGGATTTATTCTTCATCGAATTCTTCAGCCGCTCCAATCAATTCTGTTAAATCCATTTCCGGAAACTCTTCCTGTATGACTGACTCTTCGATGTTTAAAATGAGTTCGTTTGTGTCCGAATCTACTGGAACTAAGAAGACGTTCTCTGTCACCATATTGAGCAGCACTTCACGATCCGATTCCTTCAATTCAATTTCAATGTCTTCTCCATTCACCGAAACCAATACATCCTCTTCTCCGACTTCCTTGATCAAACCCAGTGTGTAATTGTGGCTGAATACGGCCATTGTCATCCGCTCCCTTTTCTATTGATTGTCTTTCCGCTGCTTCTGTTCAGTGATCCGCGACTCAATCAACTCATCCACCTGTTTCAAGAACGGAGGGGCGTTCATATCCGTCGTCATGATGTGATCGATGTTCTGGAGCTGCAGAAGTCCTTGGACCAATTCAATGAGTTTCTGCGTGTTGCGATCTGTGTTGTTGGTGCCTAAACGAATCTTATTTACTTCTTTTGCAACACCCGCCTCAATCAATTCACTGACAGAATCCGTCACGTTTTGCGAAACGATTTGTGCCAGCATATTCGTATTGACCTTTTCAGAGGTCAGCTGCTTGTGCTCTCGGATAACCAATTCTAAAGCCCGGGAACTGCTCTCTCGCGGCAGCTCGTTTTTAATGGCGTAATCCTTTAAGTACTCATGTACATCTTCATCAATGCGGTAACGATGTTGCCTTTTCGAGTGCTCATATTGTTCATCCATGACGTCGCCTTCTTTCTTTTTTCAGTTAGTACCAAATCGGTATCAACTTCGAGTTGTCCGCAACTTGACGACAGCTGGGAGCACTAACCAAGTTGGTTAGCACTGAAAGTACCGACCAAATTGGTCCCAACTGAAAATCACCTTTCGTATTCCTTCTCCTGCTGCAATTCTTCGTAAGCCTTTTGGTTTTTGCTTGTTTCTAAATCATCTTTGGCAAAACAATTGGCCAAATAGACGGCCTTGTTGAGATCGCGCTGAACAATAAACCTGCTCGGCTTTTTGCCGTTTTTTCTAGAAAACTCTTTTTGTTTCCAATCGTATTCGCTTACTTCTTTGAGGATGGTGTTGCCCATGCGTGTATACAAATCCGTCATCTTTGTTTCGCGGTACCGCTCTGAATTGACCGAGTTGCCATACATCCGTTTATGAACGTCCACTTCTTTGTCCAGCTGCTTCTGGAAGTCTTTGAATTCTTCTTTGAAATTCTTTTCGATGTATAGAGTAGTGAGCTTGTCTATCTCCGGACGGACTTCTTGAATGGCGTTCATGTTATAGCGCCACATCCGTTTGTCATCCGGCAGCTGCTTATGGATCTTCTTAAACTGCCGGAGCAACTCGCGGTTCATGACTTGGTTCTTTAAGCTTGTAAGCGGGTCGTTGCGCTTGGAAGTGATGACCCGCTCTCGGATAAATTCATTGAGCTTTTCGTTGTGCTTGGAGCGGTCGGTTATCTTGTTGGCCACTTTTGATTTCATCGAATCAATGGAAGCTTGTTTTCGTTTGCCCCGCTCTTTAAGATTCTTCGTCTGCACGATGGCGACATGGACATGAATGTTATCCGTGTTGTAATGGATGGCGCCTGTCCAGATGGCCGAATCGATCATGCCTTCCTTCTTCAACATGTCTTGGACAGCGGAGCGGGTTGCGTCTTGGATTTGTTTGTTATCGATGTTCTTGCCTTCCAGCACGCCGCTTTCTTTCAGCCAGTCGTTATCAAAAGAGATGACGTCCTGCCACAAGATGCTGCCGCTCTCCTGCGCCTTTTTAAATTCTTCCTTGAAGTATTCCTTGTCTTTATCGTTAAGGCTGTCCTTGCTTAACGTGAAGAGCCCGGTCGACTTCTCTTCGTTGCTCATGTAGTCCTGATATTTTTCAAAAGCATTTACTTTGTCGTGCGTTTCTGCCCGGTCCATGTAATTCAAGTAATCGTTAAACGACGTTCCTCCATCGCTGCCGGCAATAAATTTCGACTTGATGACAACAGCCGGTTTACTCGTCATCGGCCATCAACTCCCGAAGAACACCGACCAACTGATCAAGACTGTCTGCCGTCTTCTCCATGAACAGCGTATTGACTTGAAGCTGCTTCTCGAAACTGTCGTCCGCATTCGAAATCATTTCCAACATCGTTGCCTTTTCAATAAATTCTTTTAGGTAAACTTGACGGGATACATTCTTTTTTTTGGCCCATTCATCAATCTTTTTGACCGCGTGGGGATCAACATCCCGAATGATAAGATCCATGTCAAAACCTCCTTCGTTAAGTGTATATCAGAATACCGATATAGTCTGATACCTGGTGTAGGGAAGAGAAGAGCATAAGGGAAATCTGCTATCACTTTCAGTGCTAGACCAGGCGGAGCCTGGGTTTGAGGTGATATCACTAAAAACAGCTTAAGGCTTCCATATGGAAGCCCTTTAAAAAGCCATTTGCCTCCATATGGAAGCCCTTAAAATTGACCGTTAAATATTCAAATCGTATTGTTTTTGTTTCAAGCGCTCCACTTTTGCACGAATATTTTTGATGTCGTCGGCCATAATTTCTTTCTCTTTTTCGTAGCCTTCTATGCTCTTCTCCAGTTGGAAAACGTCATTGTTTGTTTCGACTTGTTCGTCTACCGTTTGATAAAGAAGGTCCACTTGGAGCTGCTCAATCTCTTTCAGAATCTCAGCAATTACATCGTCTGTCATGCCGCTCTTATCTTCCAATTCATTGATGTCTTGCTCTGCTTTTGTAATCAATTCGCCGGTAATTTCCAGCGCGTATTCCGTAAAGTTCCGATCAGGTATTGCTTCTTCTTTGACCACTCGCTGATCTGTGTAGACAGTGGAAATGACTTTCTCTTTACCTTCCTCTGCTTCTCCTTCGGCGAACAAATCATCATAACTCTTTTTACCTTTATTGAATCGGAGCGCAATCTGATTGAAATCTTTTGGGACATCCTTGATGTGAATAATGTAAATATCGCTCTCGTCATAAACAATTTCTGTGGGAAGTTCATCCGATAATCTTTCTCGACTGACTGCAGTGAAATCCAACTTCGTCATGTAGTCCTCAATGCCATTCGTAATCAGTGTGACCTCCATCATGTTCTGTTCTTTATCGTATGCCCATTCCTTTATAGTGAAATTTCCGTTTGCCTTTAAATCAAATTCTTCATTCAATTCGGTTTGATTGAGCGGAATATCTTCTGCCATGAAGAGCTTCGATGTTCCGAAAAATCCGAAGCCGAGAATGAACATAAAAGCCAATGTGATATACAGCGTCGACATGTTGAGCTTTAGGTTTTTCTTTTTCTTTTTCGCCATCTAGATCCCTCCGTACTCGTTTTCGAGCGGCTTGATTTCAGCCACTTTCAAGAGATTTTCTTCTACTGTGAACAATAATTTTGCGTACATTTCCTTTTCTTCTTCGTATCCGGAAGAAAGGATTTCTTCACTGTAGGTGTAATGCACGATAGCTTCGTTTTCGTTCTGGCCATCAGCAAAAACGTTCACCTCATTGATTTCAATAGATATTTTCTGCTGTTCTTGATCCATTCCGTCAGCAGGATATAACGTTTCATACAGGCTCTCCGTCATGTAATTAAGCGCCAATTTCTTTCGTGTGGCATACGACTCAGGATCACTTTCGAACGCGTATTCAATAAACCGTTGCGCAGTGTTGATGAGTTCATCCGGTTCCGCTCCGGTCTCTGGAGCTGCTTGTTCTGCCTCTTCTACCTCAACCGGAGCGGTAACTTCATTCGCATCCAATTCTTTTTGAAGTGATGCAATCGTATCCTCTTTTTCTACTAACTCACTTTCGTATTGCGCTTCCGCCTTCTTCTGTTCATCAAGGTCTCCGCGGTCTACGGAGTACTCTGAAGTGAAGCTGTAAATATTAACTGCCAGTGATATTACTAGAAGAAACGAGAGGAGAATGAGCAATGATTTAGTTGTGAATTGCATGCGTTATGCCTCCTTAAATAAGAAAGGAGCGGGATCCATATAGCCGCCCCACATCTGGGTTTTGATTTCAAAGTGTAAATGCGAACCGAAAGAACGTCCGGTATTGCCGCACATACCGACTTTATTGCCGCCCTCGACTTTTTGGTTTACCTGGACACTGATGCGACTTAAATGTGCGTAGGTGGTGAATGAATTGGCTGCATGTTGAACGGTGACAACATTTCCGTAACCGCCATACATGCCGGCAAAAACGATAGTGCCATCTTTCACTGAGTGGATGGAATCAGCCTCGCTGCAGCCCAAGTCGATGCCGTCATGGTGCTCTGGTCCCGCTCCGATGTTCCGCCATCCATAGTTAGAGGTCACGCGCATTGTGTTGCGGACAGGAGCGGCCAAGTCTCCTGCAATCATTGCTGAGTTCCCTGTGCTGGCAGAGGGTAGATACTTCAGTACCGCTTCCACATAACCGATGTCTCCATAACACGCACTGTGCTGAATCGCTTCCGGCCGATTGCATTTATAGATGCCGGTGTGCTTCAATTTCTGGTACTGCAATTGCGAGAAGGAAATGGCCAGTTCCTTTGTATAGGAGCCGCCATTCTTCAATACATAATCGATAAAACCGCTCCCAAAGTTGTAGCTTTGCAAAGTCAATTTCACATCTTTCTTGGCACTTTTGAAGACAGAAACGAAATGCTCTACGCCGTAGGATATACTTTCGTCTGGATCGGTGATGCAGCCAATCGAACCGCATTTCGATTCACTGGCTTGCATCGGATCGTTTCCTTTCCCTCCGGATTCCTGCATCATCAACGCCAGTAGCAACTCGGTCTGTCCTTCCATATCGTACTTGGCAAGTTCACTCGAGATGGCATCTCGGTATTGAGCAACCTCCGGCGAAACGGATGCCGGACCGACGCCGGCACCGATGCCATCTCCCGAAGAACCATCATCCGGACTGGAGAACATAGAGAAGATGCCTGCTGTGAAAATCAAGATAATCACGATTGCCAGAGCGGAACCGGCAATGATCAGTTTGGCTTGCAGACCAATTGGATTGTATTTCAGTAACGCTAATTTCAGCGCGGTCTTGGCCAGTTGAGCCTTTGAACGAGGCTGCGGCATTTTACGCACCTCCACCAAACATCGCCAGTTCGCGTTTCGATACATCTACTGAAAAGACAATGTTTTTATCTCCGGAAATTGAGAGAACAACCTTCCCAGTTTCTAGATGCGGAATGACCCTTGTCTCCGAATCTGTCAGCTGGCCTTTGAATACATTCTGAATGGCCGATAAGGATTGCGCGTCTTGCTGGCCGATAAATTTGTATTGCGTCAAATCGAACAAGGCTTTAACGTTTTCCGCATATTCATTATTGGAGCCGTCTGGAACAAAGTCGGAAATTAGATGCGATGCGAAGAACAATCCGCCAAAATACTTCCGCGCTTCCCGCATGAATTTATTCAAATACAGCACCGCTGGCTGTGAAACTTCCCGTGTGTTGATGAGGTGATGGCCTTCATCGATTAGGACCAAGAACTTCGATGCATCCTCAAACGCGAGCTTTCCTTTGTTGTAGGCATTGAACTGCGGTGCACCTTCTGAAATCATGCTGTCCCACAACATATTGAGAATGCTGAAAATCTGCGCCTGGTAGATTTCCGATTTCAAGTTGGTTAGATTTCGGAGCGGGAACGATACGATTCCTTCATCGTCGAAGCTTTCAATGGAAGATGTACCATCAAAAATGCTGCCATAGTTGTCGACCAAGTTTGTTAGGGACAGTTCGATATTTGATAGCCGTAGCTCCCGCTCCTGCGCTAAATTCTCATGCCGGATTTGCTGTTCAAAGTCTTGGTACAGTTCCGCCCTTACTAGAAAAAGAAGGTCTGAGAACGTCGGGTATTCACTCGCTTTGAATTTGGTAATCGGAATGATTTCATCCGGATCTCTTGACCATAACTTCCGTTCGACATAGAGTTTACGAAGCAGAATTTCAAACTCCGTACCCTCCGTTGGGTTCGCTTGTGGATTGATGAAGTTGTAGAACACGCTCATTTTGGATAGGTGCTGCGTAAAAGATTGCATCTCGTTTGTCGAACCATCTTCCTCGTTCGTCACCGTCTTGAATACCTGGAGCGGATTGATGATGCCACGAGATCCATCGAGTGCAATCTCTTTACCGCCCATCTCTTCGACCAGGCTTCTGAATTCTCCGGTCACGTCCAGGATGCGGACTTTATTGCCTTTACTGGCTTGATCCATCACCGTTTTCTTTAACAGCGTAGATTTCCCGGAGCCCATCTTCCCAACCATCAAGGCGTTATAGGACTTGCGGTTTTTATCTTTGTGGAAGAGGTCAAAGACGACGCTGCCGTTTGTCTCAGTGGTTCCGTAATAAGTGCCATGTTCGTCTGTCAGGCTGGTGTAATGGAAAGGATAACCGCCAGCCACCGACAGGGCTTGAATCTCTTTCCCTTTCCGTTTGTTGATGAACTGCAGCTGGTTGTCGTAGCTGGCGAAGATGCCGGACCACAAATAATCCTGTTCATTCAGCAAGACCGAACCTCGGAAGTTGAGGCTTTCCAGTTCATCCAATACTTGGCGCACCCGTTGCTCCAGTTCCTCGAATGTTTTGGCTTTCACGTAAGCCCGGAGATGGATACGCTTCATGATTTCGCCTTTGGTGATTTGCTTGTAGACGCCATCAAGCTCTTCGTAACTGGCCTTGGCATCGATGCGATCGACGTTATCTTTCG
The DNA here is from genome assembly GCF_947501725.1 of uncultured Planococcus sp. Classification (NCBI taxonomy): domain Bacteria; kingdom Bacillati; phylum Bacillota; class Bacilli; order Caryophanales; family Caryophanaceae; genus Planococcus; species uncultured Planococcus sp. The sequence goes on from NZ_CANMXD010000007.1 coordinate 60,626, forward strand.
CAGTTTGATAGCGAGTATTTTGTTCGGCCATGGACTTGTTGATGGACTCGATAATTTCTTTCTTGTCGGCTGTGGCCACATCCAACGTGACGACTGCATGTTCAATCCGCATCAGTTCCTCCAGCCAGAAGTCACTGACCAGCGATTGGTACTTATAAACATGAATGCAGGAAACATAACCATCCCCTGTTTTCACATAGCCGCTCTCGAACTTAATGCCGCCTTGTGGTTGAATTTTCGACAGCAGATAAGGATTGAATCCTCTTTCTGCTTTCACTTCTTCGTCATTCTTTGGTTTCAGTAATGCGCTTAAAACATTCAGCATGTCGCGTCCTCCTATACTTCGGATAGTGGTTTAGAGTTTAAATTCGCTAGCTGGTACAAGATACTCAGCTTTTTATCTAGCGGCAGTTCAACGAGCGGGTTGCTGCGTGCCATTAACTTTCGGGCATGAACCTTGTTCTCCAGCATGGCTTTCTCATCATTGCTGTAGAGGAACAGGAAGAATTCGCGGTCTGTGCGGTTGTTTTCTAGAAACTCCAGGTCTTTCAATTTCTTTTCCAAGTGCGGCAGGTAATAGGGATTCTGATTCCGCCGAATGTCGCGCAGGACATGCCGTTTCGGAATCTCCAGATTGACGGGCGTATTGAGCGGGACCACTTTAACCGAGGGCAGATAGGCCTGGAAAAAGTGGGCCAGTGAATAGATATCGTTGTCTTTATCCGTCTCATTCAATGAATAGATGTCCTTGCTGGTGACTTGAAGGATTTCCATGAATTCGCCGTTCCGCATTTCAAAGAATTCGGAATCGGTGATGTCGACGATGGGCGCGATGTCCGCGAAAGAGGACAGGACTTTCTTTTTCGTGCTGCGCGCTTTCCGCTCGGCCGCGATGTCCTGCTCATCCAGCAAGGCGGGTCGGCTTTTGGATGTCGACCGTTTCTTTGTTTCTTCAAATAAAGCCATTTTTATTCCCCCTCTTCGTAATCAATGGCACTGTACGTGTCTTTTTTTCGGACCATTGCGTAGAGTATGGCTTGGTTCATTCGTTTCTGCGGGTTCGTGGCAGGGCGGATAATTAAGAACAGCCCGAACAGCACAATGAAGCCTGTAAACGGCCAGACCAGTGACGAATGAACAAAAGGCAAGACAATCATCCGCAGCAAGATCAACCCGATTATTAGAAAAAGGTCGAACAGGTACAGCGCTTTGTTGATTTTCAGCTCCGTTGTAATTTCATTCGGGATTTGGTAGATTCTCATCGTTGCCAGCTCCTTTATAAAAAAAGGACAGCGCAGTTTTGCGCCGTCCTCATCGGTTATCTATTTCTTCTGTAATTCTTGATGCGGTCCAGTGTGTTCGACTCTTGTTGATTCAAGTTATGCATGCGCGGTCGGCGGCTCTCATTTACACGCGTTCTATCGGTCTGTTGCGTGTCCTGGTGCTGATTCTGATTGACTGTCGTTTCATTCACGATGTTCTCGCGGGAAGAACTGTCTTGGTTGATTGTGCGGCTGCTTCCGCTCCTCGATGTCGCTGAACCTCCCGAAGCAGCTGGTGCTTCAGAATTAAAGCCGCCTGCACCCGAACCACGACTCGTATTCTCGGTTACGTTTCGGGAACCCTGCGTGGTATTGCCTTGCGATTCAGTTACCACAACGTTTTCATCCATTGTTTGGTCGCTGGCCGAGCGATTGATAGTGGTGGTCGTTTGCTGCCGTCCAGAAGAGCCGCTGCTGTTTTCTGTGCGATTTTGTGCAGTTGTTGAAGAAGGAGCAGAGCTGCTTGTATTCGGACTGGCTGCAGCACTTGGACCCCAACCCGAACTTCCGGCTGAGTTATCACGAACCGTTGTATGTCCGTCTGCCTGTTCATTGATGCTTTCGACCTCGTAATCCGTCCGGCCTGTTGTCCGTTGCTCCCTGCGTTCATTTTGGACACTTTCGGCAGTTGATGCCGCTGACGACCCGCCACTCGAACGATCTGCATCGTTTGGTGATGGTGCAGAACCACTTGATCCGACTTGTCTTGCATTGCCTCCAGAAATACTAGAATCGACGCGTTCTAAATCGTTTGGCGAAGGTTTATGTCCTCCGGATGCTCCCGTGCCTTGCGAGGGCTCCTGAGGGCCTTTTTCGTCACTAGGTAGATTTCCTTTAGCTGAATTGGCGTTTCCTGGAGAGTTGTTGCCGTTTCCGGATGTTCCGTTTGGTTCTGTTTTGCCTTTCGAAAGTTTAATGCCGTCATTCGGTGATGGCGCCTGTTCGTTTTTAGCGTCCTCATTTTTTTCAGCCAATCCAGTGTTGGTTCCTTTGTTGCCGGCCATTCCGCCAACAGCAATTCCAGCGGCTGTACCCCCTGCACCGTGTGCCCCACCTGCATCTTCACTGGCATTCGGTGACGCGGCACTTTCGGTAGCGGAACCATTCTTGGTACGTCCGCCAGTTGCCGTTCCGCTCTTGCCCTCTTCATCGTCTTCTTCTGAATCACCGGAACCACGGGGACCCTTGGCACGACTCATGGTATTCATGACAGCGCCTCCGGCACCCGAAATCAGTTTACCGCCGGCATACGCGCCTGCTAAGACGCCCCAGCCGTTTTTCAGGCCGGCATCAATGCCGAATAACCGTTCTACGATGTTCGGTCCGTCGATTACGGCAACCGAGAACGCAATCAATGCAATCAAATACGCCAAACCATCCAGTTCAGCAGCCACATAAGCGGTGCCAATCATGTAAATTTTCATGGAGAGGAAGATCAGGATGATGACGAGAAATGTATTCAGAATCGATTGCATGATTTTTTTGGTCTTTTGGCCATCGTGGATATCGGCCGGTGCCACAAGTAAGGCCAGGATGTAGTTGAACGTTAATTCAAAAGACAGCCTGGCCAGTTTGTATGCGATTGAGAAAAGCGTGAACGCCATGACAGCCAATGTCGTCAGCAATGTCAGCCAATTCACGTCGTAGCGATAATACCGTTCATTCGTCCAGGGCATCAGTTTACTGTCTTCCAATTCTACCAATTCTTTTTCACTCACAGACCATGTTAATTTATGCGCGAGTATTTCTCTCCCGTCCGGTGTCAGTTCCAATTCTGTCCGCTTTTTATCCAGCTTTTCTGTAACGGAAAGATGCCCAATCATGGAAAGTGGCAGCGTATTGGATGGATCGATATCGGTTGTTTCCCATCCGCCTTTATCAAACTCCATTAAATCCGTGAGCTGCCTCGAAACAATGTTGTCCGATAAAGAACCTTTTCCTTCATCGTACAGCTCGGTTGTATTGATGGCATTGATGGCCTCATCGGTAAATTCATTGGCTTTGCCCATTCCTTGGGACAGGGCGACGACGATGATCAGGGCGATAAACAAGTTCATGGCCATGCCTTCTCGGTCGAATTTCTTCTGGAATATCAGCATATAACCGGCGTAGAGCAGGCTGAACGCTAAAAGAATGTACAAAAAAGGGCGTATCGTGTCAACGAACGCCGCAATTTCTGGATTCTGAAAGAATTGTTTGACGAGCAACACGTCGTCTGTCACGCTTTCGAGTCCATCTACTATAAAGGCAAGCCCTTTGATAAACACCCAACCCAACCAGCGCACCATGTCGCTAATAGGAGTACCGACGCTTAAAAACTCGCTAAATTCCTCAATCTTTTCTACAATTTCCGCGTCTTTCATACAACCTCACTCCTTATCAAACCGCAGGAAATCATTTATGGAGATTTACAAAATGCTCAAGTTCTTGCGTCAACTCCATGTCTTCGTAACTTTCCACATCCAAATTCCCTTTCACCTCATTGTCCTCAACATAATAAAGCTCGTTGTACCGGTCAAAGCCATCGAACGGCAAGACGGGATTGCTTTCTTCCGCTCCTTCTTCCGATAGATACGAATTGTACATGCCGATTTCAACCTTTTCGTTCTCCGCTACCTCTTTCACATACGCCTGAAAGTCTTGGTCGTTTTCATTCACGATTAACAAAAAGCCATCTTTATCTTCTTCCATGTACTCTTTCATGTCTCCGATGTAAATCTGTTTGAAGTATTCCTTTTCACTGCAAGCGGCTAATAGAAAAACGATGCCTACCAAAGCGACGATTCTTTTCATAAAATCACTCCTAATTATTAGTTATGACAATGCTTCATTACCATTACCTTCGTTTCGCGCTGGTTTCCTCCACTCCGTAACTTAAGGAGCCGAAAGTCACTACCTCTTTGCCTGGGTAATGTTCTTTGAAGCATTGAAGAAATGCACTTCTGTCTAACTTAACATAACAAGCTGGGTTCATTACAGGGGATAGGACCTTTCCGTCACCTACATCCACGGTTAGATAATCGCCTTTGGTTTCATCATAAAAGGTATACTCGAATACAAATACCTGATCAAAATAGTTGTTTTCCATCACATCAAATACAATATCGCCTTCCGTTTTGGTGTAATAGGGCGAGAAATAATCTGACAGTTTTTGCAGGGTTGCGGCCTTCTTCATCGCTTCTTCCCTATTCTGTGCTTCAAAGACGTGATTGGTACCGACCGATATTTCGAATTCATCGCTCTGGTAGAGAAACGAAACTGCGTAATTCATTTTAGGTGACCTCCTTTAGTCGGGTGCTGTGCTAGTAAATCGTGTACCGCTAGATCCAATTGGTCGTCAAACTGTTCAATCAACGTGACAACTTTCTTTTCGCCATCCGGATTCTCTTCTTTATACACCGTCAGCATGCCGTCCGTTAGTTTAACGGTCAAGATGTCTCCAGCCTCGAGCCGGTCTTCGCGCGACAGCAAATAGCGGTCCAGCTGCTCTATTTTCTCGTTCATCCAGTTACACGCTCCTCTTCTTCTTTTATTTTCGTCAATGTGCTGTTTATCTTCGTTAAGATGACGGAGCAGAACTTGTCTTCAACTTGGTGATCATTGGCCAAGATGAACTCTCGGAAATCGATGATGCCCATATCCAGATATCCCTCTGGGTTTTCAGCATCCACATTTTTAAGGAAGGTGCTGTTGAAGAGCTGCTGGACCTTGTAATGATCATTCACGAACTGATTGAAGTCGATCTCTTTCTGCATCTCCGCTCTTCGTTTCTCGTGCCGAGCAGCGGCATTCTTCTGTTTGACGGAAGCGACGGCTGCCGATTTTTCAGTACCCTCCTTTTCTAGCAACTGTTTGATTAAGTTATCCGCAAAGTTATTCGTAGTAAATGAAGCCCGAAGCTGGTTCAAGTCCGTCATGGAATGCTCGCATGGGATGTCGATGTCGTTAATGGAATTATCGGTATTGTAATACGCCGACAGGTACTCCCAGCGATATTTGAGCGCGGTCTTTCCGGTCAAGAAAATCGGGTAGGACTTGATGCGCTTCCGGTCCTTGTCCTGCCGCTTGATGATGCGGATCACAATCATCTCCCCTTCTTTCAGCCCCATGACTTCGGTGGCCGTCATCAGTCTCCTCGAATCCACACTCTCTGTCTTGGACTTGCTCATGGACAATGTCTGGCCGGAGCGGGACTTCGTGAGGATCGTTTCATCGCCCAGTTTCTTAGAAATCAATTCAGCCGTCGATTCGTCTGCGGTCAATAGATACAGCGTGTTCCCGCAGTTCCCGTCGATGGTCTTCCAGTCGTCGCCATACAGGTTTTCAAGCTGCGCGTAGGCTTGGATGACCAAATTAAAACGGATGTTTCGGCCTAGGCAAACCGTGACGATATTGGCCATCCCTTCAATCGCCGGCATGTTCCCGAATTCATCCAGGATAAAGATGACTTCACGATGACACTTGCCGCCTTCCGAGTTCGAAGCGATGCGGGCTAAGTTCGTATAGACTTGCTTGACGTAAAGGGACCCGATGACATTCAATGTGGCATCGTAATCCGGCACAATCATGAAGACCGCGGTCGGCTTATCGAATTCCATGATGGCTTGTATTTCCACGTTACCGCTCCCTACTTCGTGTTCCAGAAGCCCTTCGTGAATCATCACGCCATCTTTCCGCTCCCGTTCAATCAATCCGGTGACATTCACCACAGTTTCCTCTTTGCCAACCTTTATAGTGAAGGAATCGCCAACCTGTAGCGGGTGCTTATGGAACAGCGTGAACATGCCGTCTGCGTCCGTCCGGATCGTGGCCGTTTCTTTATTAGAAAAAGTGACATGAATGCGTGTATCTGGAGTGGTCTTCCCTTTGATCCAGCGGGAAAAGCCGATTTTCGACATATCGAATGAATTTCGCGATGTCAGCTTTGCCGTTCCGTCCAATGTGAAGACGCCGAGCTTGGCATTGGCGTTGGCTAAGATGCTGGCCCGCGTTTGACCGCTGGAGAAGTTGATTGTTGCATACTGCATCTTGGCCGGATGATTCTCAGGGAACTTGGAAAAGAAATCGTCCAGGGCACTTACTTCCTCTTCGTCTTCATTCATCACTGTGCGCGTCCCTAAATCCGAGAGCATCAACGCGACGTTGTACATGTTGATTTTCTCCCGCTCCAGTTTGCATTGTTCGCACAAAGCTAAGATAAGCGCGGTACATAAATCCGTTGCCGAGTTCGCCCAGAAGGGATCCTTTGCTTTCGGATCGTGGTAAAGCATGAAGGCCACAGAGCGGGCGTATTGCTGTGATAAGGAATAGTTGCCTTCTATGAACGCATCGATGGTGAGCTGCAGCAGATTGTAGGACATGCTCTGGATGGGATTCATCAGATTCAGGACTTCGACGTGATACCCCAGCCCTTCGAGCGTATCTTTGGAAGCTGCGTACAGTTCGCCTTTTGGATCGTTCAGAATCATGCTGGCTTGCTTCTCAGCACGGCTGTAGATGTCGATGGCCGAGAAGACGAATGTTTCCCCCTTCCCGCTTCGTGTGGTACCGATGACCATGTTATTCACGGGACTGTCGTCGATGAAGATCCGCTTCTTATGCCGGGCTACCGGCACCCCGCCGCTGCCTTTGAACTTCTCCCCTTTTTCGGGGACATCTCGGTACTGTTGCTGGATTTCCTTGAACGTGGTGAAGCGGGCACTGCCTTTCTGCTCTTTCTTGATTTGGCCGAAGTTGGTGATGTATTTGAATGTAAGTACAACAGCCGGCACAAACGCGAGCAAGAACAGCACAGCATAGACAAGGCTTGCTGTTTCTAAGAAGGGGAAAGTATAAAACATTTCCGTTGTCAGATTGATCGGCTCCGGTTCAAGTAGGCTTCCGGTATTGAATGTCTTCTGGAATACTTCAACGATTGCATTCAACAAGGCATTCAGTGTAAGAAAGAAGACCGAGAATGACATCGCCAGTAGCAGCAATGGAATCCCGATCTTCTTCAGGTAATAAATAAAACTTTCATTGAACATCCATCTCTTCCTCCTTTAGAGCATCGCCAATTCGTCTTGTTTCTTCTTCAATTCATCCGTGATGCCTTTAATGGCCTTGTCGTCCTTTTTAGAAGCTTTTTTGGCATCTGCTAACTTGTCCTCAAGTGTTTTGATTTCCGCTGTCAGGACCTCGTGCAAATCGATCTTCTGCTCCAGTTCATCACTGTTGTTGTTGTGCAGCTCTGCTTTGGCTTCTTCAAGCTTTCCGAGCTTCAGCAGGCCATACGTTTTCATCTCCGAACGTTCGACCGTCATGTTGATGGAAGGGAGATTCATCATCAATTCGTAGTCTCCTTCAAAGTAAGCCAAATCGAATCGGGCTTCGTTTGTCGGGTACAGCTGATTGAACTCACTGATCTGCATGATTTTCTCCTCTTTCTCCAATTGGGGATTCTTCAGGATGAGCGTTTCCACGTACACGGTATCCTCCATAATCTCTACAGCCTTCTCGAATTCACTTTTTTCGAGATAAAGAGCGGCCAGTATCCGTTTTTGGCTTTCGCTCAACGTGTCCTGGGCTTCGAGGGATTCCAAGAACTCTTCCTCTTCTCCCAATAAGCCGTATTCATAGGTTTCAATCGTTTGTTCCTGTTGGCTGACAATGCCGCGGCCTTCCTTGAGAGCTTCCTCATACTGCGCTTTCTGCAGGAAGAATAAAGCCGTCACGAACAACAGACCGGCGCCGAAGGCAGCAGCCAGTGTGTACACCGTGACCCGCTGCCACTTCTTCAGTCGGGAGATGCGGTCTTTACCGACATTGACGAGTGTTCGGTCGATGGTTTCTTCTTTTTTGAATTCTTCCGGCGTCAACTGTTCAATCTGTTCCAGCAAAAAGAGCTTGTCGCCCTGCTTTTCCTTCTCGACGCGGATTTTCGTGGCCCGGTCTTTGATTTGGTGATACAGGTTCGGGTAATCATAGGATCCGAAATTGAAGACCCCTTTATAGAGATCCAGGCCGTCTTTGCCAATTACAAAGAACTCCGCAGCTGCTTCGCGTTGTTCATTGCGGTAAGCCAGCTCCAGTTCGTGTGTGAGTGCCACCGCTTGGCTAAACTCCAGCTTCTCATGGTTTGGAATGGAATCAGCAGGAGCTCCCACAAAGAGTATTTTTAACATAGAAATAGTCTCCTTTATCCGATTAATAGAAAAAAGCCACTCATTCCGGAGTGGCTTCTTCTTGTGTAGCTATTAAAATTTGATGTTGTCGTTGATGCTTTCGGCCATGTTGTAGGCTCCCATTACAATGACCAAACCGACTACCGCCCCAATGAAAAAGCCAATCGCTTTTGGACGCCCGCGATCTCCGCCCCATATAAGGTAATACCCTCCTATACAAATCGCGATAGCTGAAGAAAGTATGCCGAATCTTTGCGCCCATTCTAGTACGGCGACACCAGTGCTCATTGCTCCATCCATTTAAAACCCCTCCTTTTATTTTTAGGAATTCTGTAAAGCTGTTCCGGTGTTAGCGGCTTTGCGTTCTTTCTTCAAGAGGTTCATTAATAACGGGATGTTTTCGGAAACCACTTCCCGGTGTTTTTCTTCTAACCAGTCATCGTAATCTTTGCCGTTAAAGGCCAAGAGATCCTCCGCATTCGCCTTCAGTTCCTTTTGTTCCTTTGTTGCTGCCATTCATAAAACCGCCTTTCGTTTTTGGTTGGTAGTAGCACACCATTAAGAACAGTAAGGATAGGCGAATTTATAGCCGGTTCATTCGCTAACTCTATGCAGCGTATAGCTGCAACGCACAGGGTTTTTAGCTCACCCAGAACTACAATGTGGCAACGGGACAACAGCCAGTTTTAGGAGACTCTGGCCAAACCATCTCGACGTATATCTATACCGCAAGTTGCCATTTGCGACAGACACGCACTATGAAGTTGTCCTTTTTGTTGCTTACTGTTCTTAATGGCATGCTACTGATGGCTCATTTTACTTTTTTAATACCGTTTACTTTCAACAATTCGTCGTGGGCATTCTTCCGTTTGGCCAAAAGCTGTTTGTCCGAAATCACTGAACGCGTTCGATAGTAGAGATCCGCAATGTGACGAACTTCGCCGGACTCTTTCTCCACACCAACAGCCCCTTTCAATTCATACGTCTTTCCTTCGAATGTTTTTAAGCTGGATGCCGATGCCAATTCATATAGATAAAACCGCTCTGCCATCTGATTACACCTCGCTTCCGTGTTCTTGTCTTTAAACCAGACATGCTCCCAAGGAAAGTTCTTCATGGATATTCCCAGTGACTCGACCAGTAATCTCACATTCTGAGCGGTCGGGTTTTCGTTTTTTCGCTGTTCCCACATACTGATGGTGCTTTGCGGAATCTGTTTGCCGGTCCTGTCGGATAACTCCGACTGGGAAATGCCGAGTGCCATTCGTTGTTCCTTGATCCAATCGCCAAACCATACAGGCATTTTAAATCCCCCTATCAACGGTTCTAAAAACATAGCAATTTAGTGATTTGAGTGTATCAGCATACCGATAATATTACAACGGTATGCTGATAAATAAAACAGTATACCGATACTTTAGGCCGATAAAGCCCTATTTCTAGGGTTTTTTGTAAGAGCGGCGTTTTTAGTTTTTAAGTCGAATGGTGTCGAATATAGGTGGGTATTGTAGGAGGGTTTTTGCAGTTCGGGATAAAGGAACACGAAAAGTGGGCATATACACACCCGACACGATGACTTATGTATCATTTTGATTTTATCTGAATTTTGTAGGAAATCTATTGCCATTGTTAGGGATTATAGTTTGAGGTAAAATATCTTGTATTAAAGATTTATAAATGATCTGGTGAGTACAAGCGGTACATGGCATAAACCAGAATGTAAATGAAAAGAGGTATTGTATGCAAATTGATGAGGCAGTGACTACTCGAATTCAGCAGCTATTGAAGGAAAGAGGATGGACTGCAAACGAGTTGATCAGACGCTCGGGCGTCAAACAATCCACCATGGCCGAAATAATGTCTGGCAGATCCAAGTATCCGCGGATCAACACGATTAAGAATATTGCTCATGGATTCGGCATGACGCTGTCCGAATTTTTCGATCACAAAATTTTCGAGGATTAAGAAGCTATCAAGTAAAGAAATACGTTACGATTAGCATGATTAGGTAAAATGCAAGGAGCAGCGTAGCAATCCCGATAGCGAACCGAAGGATTGTTTTAAAGATGTAAACCAGTCCGCTCCAAAGGCTTTCAGAAAACATGGCCAAAACTACCAACACGCCCAATGGTAAAAATAAGCCTTTGGGAAGTGTTGCTACAAATAGGATGATCCCCAGAAAAAAAAGCCCCTTCAATTTAATATCCGCATTCATGAACTTCTCTTTTACTCTCGCAATTTCCATCGCTATTCCCTCCTTCTTTTATAAAAACTTATCAACTGTTGAGTCCGGTACACTTACAACGATAGTGTTGAGTTCACGATATCTAGACAAATCACCACTATCCATTTCAATAAGTTCGTATCCTTCGAACTATTCATTATTGGCTTGTGTAGGTGTGTTCTCTACTACTGGTTCATTAACACCGCAGGGGTCATTTCTTCTTTTCCTTCCTTTTATTTGTTTCAGCTAGGTTCCTTCTTGAACATCTGTTTCAAGGGTAACAATCTCTTGCGGATTTTTTCTGATTCGGTCCAGCCTAACATAAAGATGGTCGTTAAAAGTACAATTAAATAGTTGATTTTCTTTTTCATTTTAGCACTTCAATAATAGTTTTATTTACTGGTTCTTCATTCCTCATTGACTGGCACAAAATTTTACACACGGAGCTCAAATCATTTGCAATCTTTATCCTCTATCACTTCTATATGAAACTAGTAGCCAATCAGATATGATTTACAATCATTCTATATTTTCTTTTGTAAAACATGAAACCCTCAGCATTTTTAATTGTTATCAGATACTGGCATGCTTGGCGTATACACGTATGCAAGCATACATCTGACTAAATCTTCTAAAATAAAATCTGTTTAATTATCTACCTAACAAAGGTAGAAAAATCTACCTCGCAAAAGTAGAAATATCCACCTAACACAAGTAGAAATATCTACTTGTGTTAGGTGGATGGTTTTTAAGGAAAGAATAATAAGAACTCAATATGATTATTCTTCATTTTCATTAAAGAATTCTGTCATATACTCAAATTGCTTTTGTTGTCTGTCAGTCAATTCATTTTTTGTGTAATATTCTACAAGTTCTGAAATGATAGCATAGGTTTTATTTTCGTCCATGAATTTTCCAAGGACTCCAATTTGAGTATGAAGATCATGAGGAACTTTAATAGATTTGACATTATTATTTTTACCCACTACCGACTTAGTTTTGCGAGCAGGTTTTGTCTTTAGTTCAGAAACTGGAATTGCAGTTTTTTTCTCTACTGGAGGAATTGAGACAGCCTTTTCTTTATTGATAGGCTCATTACTTGTAAGTTGTAGTCGATTTGATTGCTCATTATTAAACTTAAAATCGTTTTGGCTACTTATTACTACAGGTTTTGGTCTCTCAAGAGTATTAGTTTTTGTTTTTTTCTTAATTAAAGGTCCTTTCTTTGAGTTTTCAGACATGGGTATTTTCCTCCTCAAATCTTGCAAGTTTTTCCTCGATTTCATCCACTACATCTAAAAAGGTTTGATGTGCTTTACGATCATGATGATCCTCGTTTTTAATTCCGGTTACATCCCAAGCCTTTAAGCGTTCTAAATGCTTTATAACATTTTTGAAGACATTATCCTCTCCAAAAAGTTCAGTGGCACGTTCAACTGTACTTTGATCAACTCGGCCCCCTGCTCTAAGAAGAACTGGCAATACACCAAGAACTTGTATATCTGCTTCATATTCGTCTGCCATAAATTGCAGATACGATACATAAGTTTCGGCACCTTCCAAAGATAGTTCTTGGGCTTGCAATATAATAAGGACATAATCAGAAGCCATCATGGCATTGTCAGAGTAATCACTGATAGTCGGTGGTACATCAATGAAAATATAGTCATAATCTGCTTTTAATGGTTCTAGTAGTGTTTTTAATAAAGTAATTTGATCTAAATCATTTTGATAGTTTTGATATAAAAATTTTGAAAAGTTTTTGAAAGAAACAGCTGCAGGAATCAAATCAAGATTTTCTGTAACTTTGACAACCACATCTCGGAGATTACCATTCTTGAAGCCATCAAATATAGTTTGATTAATCTCTTCAATTCCTGCTGATCGAGCAATCAAGGTACTCGCATTTCCCTGGGGGTCCATATCAACAAGCAATACCTTTTTATTATGTACTTTTGCATACTCCCAGCTCGTCATTACCGAGACTTTGGTTTTTCCTACTCCACCTTTAAAATTACCTACAACTATTGTTTTGGCTACCATCGCTATTCCTCCTAATTTTTATCTTCTAAACAAACTTCTACCTAACAAACTTCTACTTCTGTATATATCTGATAATAACACAAGTGGAAGTTCGTGAGAATATAAAGTTAAATGTAATACAACTGTAATATTTGATGAAAGATCTAACCATAAGTAGAAAAGTAGAAATATCTACTTGTGTGAGGATAAACTTGTTATTAACGTAAGTAGATAAGTGGAAATATCTACTTATGTGAGAATAGAGATAGTTCTAACATAGGTAGAAAAGTGGAAATATCTACTTCATTTATAAACTGAGCTTAATTAGCTATAAGTAGAAAAGTAGAAATATCTACTTATGTGAGAATAGATTTATTATTAACATAAGTAGAAAAGTAGAAATATCTACTTGCGTTAAAATGAATTACTTTATAACAGAAGTAGAAATATCTACTTCTGTTATAAAGTAATTAGAAGAAATTTTATTTTAAACCCTTAGGAGACAATGTTTGTAGACAATATAAAGTGCTCGTAAATTATCACGCTAACTACATAAGTAGAAAAGTAGAAATATCTACTTCTGCGAAGTTCATACTAAATATTACGTAGGTAGAAAAGTAGAAATATCTACTTGTGTGAGAATGAAAAATATTCTAACACAAGTAGAAAAGTAGAAATATCTACTTGTGCAATAATAATGATATATTCTCACTAAAGTAGAAAAGTGGAAATATCTACTTATGCTAGAATGCTCTCGTTTATAACATAAGTAGAAAAGTAGAAATATCTACTTATGCGAAAAAGAATTTTATTCTAACAAAAGTAGAAAAGTGGAAATATCTACTTTTGTACCCTTAGAAACCCTGATATAACGCTATTTACAGACTCTATTCGTTGCTTTAGGTTATGAGGTAGAAGGAAATCTGTAGAGTTATTATTGGATAGGGAAGGGGGCTGCTTTGTGTTAATGATGACTAATGTTTTTGAAATACTTCTCCATGAAGGAATCCATAGTTACAAGAAAAAAAACTCATCTACCCCTCTTCCTCACTTAATCGAAGATCAGAAACAAACAAAGAAACATAAAAAAGGTGCGATTGGCGTTACGCGTTCCAAGGAAGATCTATCGACACCTGGTGGTGTCAAAGGGTACGTGATTACGTCGAAAGAGACTCTCTTGGAGGATTCTGTTGAACTTTCTCATTGGACCCCCAATGTACACAATTACTTAGGGTACGTCGATAAAGAAAAGCGGCATCTCAAGGGACACACCGAAAAGAACCTGCAGCAAATCAATACGTTTATTGTCGACATCGACACGAAAAAACAGCCTTATACGGAAATTCTGACCGCTGCGCTCGATTACAGTGTGGGAATTCCAACGATGGTCCTGGAGACGCCGAAAGGGTTTCAGGTCTATTTTGTGTTGGAAACGCCGCTTTTCATCAGCAACCAGAACGACTATCGCGGATTGAAGGTCGCAAAACGCATTTCGGAGAACATCCGGCGCAGCTTGGCCAAGGTTTTGCAGGGAGTGGATCTCTCCTGTAATGACTTTGGCTTTTTCCGCATGCCTTCAGAAGACAACGTCCGCTGGTTCTCTGAAAAGATGGTCTTTTCCCTGCACAAACTGATTTCGTGGTCGAAACGGCAGGACGATGACCAAAACCGTGGATTATTCGTCGTGGAATCGAAAGGGGAGGGGCTTGATCCGACACATGCCGAGTGGTTCCGGGAATTATTGGCCACACGTCACGTAAAAGGAAGCGACGGACAGATTGGCCGGGACAACTTGATGTACACGCTCGCCTTGGCTTGTTACAGCGCCGGAAAAGGACAGGGGGAGACGCTGGATCTGCTAGACGAATACAATTCCTCTCTCGAAGCGCCTGTGCGACACACTGAGGTTCAGAAAATCGTCAAGAGCGCCTATAAGGGCCGTTTCAAAGGAGCAAGTCAGATTTATATTCAGGAGCTATTAGAAGCCTGGTTGCCAGGAAAAGATATTCCGGTCACGAATCACCTCGGAGGCTGGTACAAATTCAAGAAGGAACGGAAGGATCGCGTCCGCAGCCACTACGACGAGTGGGAAGAGGATCTGCTTGCCTATATCCAATCGGAGACCAGTACGGTTCAGCCAATCAAATGGACAACCCAAAGCGCATTATGTGAAGCCGTGGGCATTCCACGCAGCACATTCAACGAAGTCATCCGGAAATCCAAAAAAATTCTCATTAAACGAATCGGAAAAGGGCGCGGTGCGCAGACCGGGTTAACCTCTGTGGCGGTGCTTCTTCAGTGTGCCCTTGAATTCAACCAGCAACATCGGGCTCTGTACTACGAAGCAATCTCGTTAATGAATGGTTCACGTGAGAACGCAAGCGCTTTGTGGGAACTTGAAAACCAACTCGCGGTGCTGACCCGCTTCTCTGAAAACCGGCCTTTAACTGGAAAAAAATTCAATTCTTCTTAATTGTCCAATCTGCCAATACATATCTGTATACGTGTTCTGTTTCGAGATCTGTATTTTACCTATAGGCTCTTTTGTGGTTTAACGAATTGATTTTGGGGATCTTCTGTCGACCTGTTAAACTAAATGTAAAGAAGGGCAGGGGAATGAGGATGCTGTATGGCTATGAGGAGTATCGATTAAAAGAAGGGATTTCTCCTGGTACGCTGGTGACGGAATTGGAACTGTTGAAGTCATTTGTTCGTTTTGTGAACTTGCGAAACGAGAAACAGCTGGAGCCGTATGAAATCAAACCTGCGGATGTTCGGGCATTTCTGGATCAGGAGAAGGCGAAAGGATTAAAGCCAGGTACCGTCAAAAGGAAACTGTCCCATATCCGTCAGTATTTCCATTACTTGTGGAAGGTGGGGAAGGTGCCGGTTGATTTCATGCCTAAATTTGAATATCAGTTGGTCATAGAGAAACCAGTGGCGCAGCTTGTATATCTGGAATTTTTGAAGGAAAAGAAAAAGGTGCTGCAGCATCCGACTTTGATGTTGAATGCTAAGCTTTATTTCCTGTTTGCGATGGTCGGGTTCCGGATGAGGGAAATTGAACGGTTACGAAGCAGGCATTTTCGTGATTTAGGAGACCGAGTGGAAATGAACTTTGTGACGTCACAAGATGTTTTCTGGCAGTTGGTTTTTGAGGATCCGACAGACGTAGCGGTAATTGTGCAGGCAATGGAACGCGCGGTTTTTCGGGAGCATGATTATTTGGTCTCATCGGATAAGAAATACGGACCGGATTATGTAAGGAACAACATGAAGGATATCTATTCGGGTCTAACTTCGCTGTTACCGAAACCATTTAAGACGGAAGAAGTTCGGATTGCCTATATTTACGACTTGTATAAGGTTCAGGGGAAGTCTTTTGATGAAATGGTGGAATTACTAGGAATTACGCCAACGTCGCTTACATCCGCCTTAAAACTCGTTTTTGAACGTTATAATGAAATATAGGACTGTTAAGTAAATGAATCGTAATCTTATTTTTTTATAGATGATTCCTTACTTAACAGTCCTATTATCTGTCGGAAATTTGAAAAGAGAAAGAATGGGCTATTGGTTTAGCATCTTCTTTCTCTCCTTAATGGCTCTTATAATTTGTAATTCGTAAAAAATTCGAATTACAAATACGGAACTGCAATTTCAGGCTATGTCCTTTTTTTCGTTAAGTTTATTTAGAACGTCGTTTAACTTTAGGAGGCCATCCTATTTGGTTATTAGAATTACTGCTACTTCTGATAGCCTGTCGCAGAAATTTTATTCAAAATACACCGATTACGATTAAATAGATACCGAATGATATAAAAAGCGAACCGCTTATGATTAAAAACAATTTTAACAGCCAGAAATTTACGATTGGTGGAAGGAATAGTGTATTTTGAAATCCGCTAAAATCATTTGTCTCAAGAAATCTTTTTTTCTTTATGGAGACTATTCTTACTACTAAACAAGCAACCCCCAAGAGTAGGGTTATTATACCCGAACCATATTGATCGGAATTCAAAGAAATTCCTCCCTTATCATTTTTTCAGCCTCTAACTTCCGGTAACTTGTGATATGTAAACCGATTCACTTACTTTTAAAAAATACTTGTGCTCTTTCTCTTTTTTCGTTTATGTAATTTTGATCAATCCTGATAGGCAAATCAAAGATTCTGTTGCTGTCTTGCCTCTGACATTTCAAGGATTTTAGTTATGGCAAAACCATTAATCGAAAGGAAAAAGAGAAAAATAGCTGATACGCCCATGTAATAAGCGAATGGCTCCTTCATTAGAAAGCTAACGGGAAATACAACCAGTGAAACAGTAAAAGTTCCCATAAAGAGTGACTTTCCAACGTGTCTTTTTTCCTCTCTTTTTTTCTGATAAGAATGTAACAGGTACGCTATTATCGTCGTTCCCACAATCAATACTAGTATTATGATGCGTTCCATAATTTGCTCTCCTCTACTTGAACTCTCTCTCTTTTTAACTACCCTTTCTCGTAACTAGTAAAAGAAACTTTTAAAACGAAAGATACAAATTAATATAAAATCAATTATCAGAAGTTAAATCAACCCTAATGACAAACTTCATAGAAAATCATATTGAAAGATTCTGAGATTTTTATTTAGAGAGAAAGAGGAATGATATTAGAGCAAACAGATGGAAAAATTTCAGAAAAAGTTCAGCCGTATTAATTCAAGATTAATTTACCATTTTATTACAAAATCTACAATAGTAATTAAGAGGTGAATTAAATGAATACTAAAGAAGAAGTTGTTCCTCCTAAAGCTCACAAAGTACTTTCAATAGCCTTTCCAATTTTAATGTTTGTATCATCACATATCGTATTTGAAGCTACTGGTTTTATACCGTCCGCTATTTTCTGTATTTTGTCGATCATTCTTATCTAGAGATTACATATGATGACTTTAAGATATTCACTTCAGTAATTTTTATCGGCGCTCTTATATTTTATATACCAGTCATTCTCTACTTCATAATTCGAATAGGATAGTTTTTTGAATCACTAGGATTGCTTTGATAGCAATCCTTTTTCATTTCCTGTAAATTGGATTTTCTGGATAAAAAATGGATGTAGATATGTTACGATAAAAGTGATGAAGAGGAAAGGATAAAATGAAGAAGTATATTTTAGGATTTGGAATTTCAGCAGCATTGTTATTGGCAGCATGTGGAACTTCGGAAGAAGCGAAAGTTGAGAATCCTGAAAGCGAAGCTCAAGGAGAACAAATTTCAACTGAGGTTGCTACTGCCTCAGAAGCTGAAGAAGAAGTTATTTTAGAATCGCCTCACAAAGAAATTAAAGAGCACTTTGAAAACTATGAACTTCCAGATGGTGGAAAAGTAGATGGCAGACTCGTCTCTTATAAAAATGGCTATACCTTTGATAAAGAAACAAAATTCATGATTGGCAGAGAATGGAACGAGGATGAGACCGTTAATGAACCTACTGAAGATCAGAAGACTGGGGTCATCATGGGGTTCCTGGTTGATGCTGCAGAGTTAGGAGATTTTGAAGATATGACAGTAACGAATTATAACGAACAAATGTCACACCCTATTTCTAGACTTAATCAAATTAGCGAGCTTACTGATTTTGAACCGTTAAAAGAATGGTCTCAAGAAACAGCCAGTCTTCTTGATGAAGCTCAGAACTTGGATTCAGGAGATGAAAGACAAGCTCTTCTTAAAGAGGGCTATAACGAGCTTCAAAAAATGAAAGATTTAATTAATGAAAGAGGAGAGAATTAAGCAATGAAGAAATTTATTTTTGCCGCACCTTTTGTGGTTCTTATTTCATTGGCAATTTCAATCGCTTGGGTTAACCTTGCTACTGTAGAAGGTGGAATTCCAGAAGATTATTCTAAAGAAGATGCCGAAGCATTCAAAGGAGCAGAGAATATAAAAACTGCATGGAAGCATTGGACTAACGGTGGCGGATTTGCCAATCAAGATTATGAAAAGAACCTAACTTTTATTGCTATTAAATCGATTGATAAGAATCAACAAGAAGCATTGGGTATGAGCGGACAAATATCCGAGTTGAAAAAGATTATGGGTCTAATGAGCGGTGAATTAGGTATGCTTTCTGAAGAAGAAAGAGACGCTTACCGCAGTGTGTTTGAACAAACGTTAGAAGCAGCCTATAACTCCGTAAAGTAAAAAAAGAAGCCAATTATGAATTGAGCCCCAAATGGTAGACACTTTAAAAAGTGACCCATTTGGGGCTCAGTTCAATACAGGGGCTGTATCTGTTTTATTATTCATAAATATCTTTTCGATGCCCGACATCGATAATGGTAATAATGATTTTTTCGTCTTCGATTAACGCCAGGATGCGGTAATCACCGACACGATAACGCCACTTGCCTTTGTGGTTCGCGACCAAAGCCTTTCCATGTATTCGGGGATCGCTGGCATCCTGCAAGTTCTTTTCGATCCAACCAATCAGGAGAGAGGCCTGGTACCGGTCCATCTTTTTTAATTTCTTCAACGCGACATCTGAAAAATGAACAGCATACATCGTCTGTTATAAACCCAATTCTTTTTTGACGTCATCCAAGGAATGGGTTTTTTCTATATTGGCAAGGACCCGATTAAAATTCTCTACATCGATTTCATCCTCAATCTTTTCAATGATGGCATTTCTCATTAAATCAGAAACAGATGTCTTTTTTAGTTTGGCGTAATCGCGGATGAGTTTGCTGTCGCGATCATCCACACGCAAGGAAATGGTGGCCATGGATAAACCTCCTTCAGTTCTTTGTAATACATTGTATTACAAATTATCTTGTTTGTAAAATGATTGACCTAAACCTCTTCATGTAAATAGTATCTTTATAGGTTCTATCCATATATAAGTATCCGTATGAATAATAGAGGATTGTCGATACTATTTTCATATCCGACCATTTATTTTCATTTACTCTATAGAAACTTTTTCCATATAAAACACCCCGAAAGTTAGATTTGAACTCTAATTTTTGGGGTGTGTCACTGCCAGAAAGGGATGGTTTTTTTCTTTAATATTTTAAATTTGTTATTCCACTTCTTTCATTTATAAATGCTTTCTTTTATTATCATAAAACCTGTCAATATCATAAGAATTCTCAAACATAAGTTTTCCTGCAATCCCTACTAATGCTATAAGTAGTGCTACAGGGAGCAATATATATATTGGAGATTGATTAAATGTTTCTTCAGTAGTGAAATTAGTTATTGTAATTGCGGTTGCAAAAATTGAAGGTATTTCTAGTTTAAAATTATTCCACTTAATTTTTTCTGTGGTTTCAGCATTAGAATTGAATTCATCTTTTAGTATAGGAAGAATCCCAGTATAAATTAGAAGCAATAAAAAGGTAAGGATACCAAAAAACGATTTTATTGAATTGAAATTATCGTAACTAGACATAAACGAACTTAGCAGCAAGATTAAAAAACTACTAACAGAAAATCCTATGAAAAAGGTTGTTGTCACTATTGCTGATTTTAAAGCAAAACTTTTATTTGCTTTATATTTTTTTCCATTCAAATAGTTATCCCAACCTTTTAAAGATACATTTCCATTGGAATCACATTCCCAGTTCATTGTATTCTTTATAATCTTTCTGGAGCTTATTGTTGTAAGGCAAACTTCGATAATAGGGTAAATATTTCTTTTTAATGCTGTATCGTTTACTAAATATTTTTCTGCTTGATACTTTGCTTCTCTGAACGTTTTATATTCAAACTTTTCTCTAAAGTGTATTTCGTTAGTAACTTTATCAGATATTCGTAAATAATAGTCCTGTTTCATTTCCATTTTTCCACTCCTGTAGGTATCTTTTCTTTACAATTTTTTAATTTGTTATGTTATTTCTATTGTGTGAGAAAGGGCAATCTCTTCGAGGTTGCCTTTTCGTGTGTTAAAAATCATTATGGTTCTGTTGTCTTTTCCTTTTTATACTCACAATATATTCTATAGAAACTAGCAATGCTAATCATTGTAATTCTACATATTTCTTTAACCGTCTTGTCGGTGGTTTCTCTTAATTCAATAGCATGTTTAACATCGTAACTTTTTAAAGTATACTTTTTAACACGCCCCTTATAACCCCCTTTTTTCTTCGCTAGTGCTATTCCTTCCTGCTGTTGTTCGTGTATCTATTCCTTCTTTAAAGTACTTAGAGTCCAGTCCCAAGATTTTTAAAATCCTCAACTAGTTTCAGCAATGGGATTGTATTTCTTCCGAGTCTATCCAGTCGAGTAACAACAACCAGATCCCCTTCCTTTAACTATTCTAGTAATTCATTTTGTTTAATCTTATTGGCCGAAGCTCCACAAACTTTTTCGATAACTATTTCATCAACCACATATTCTTTTAATTCTTTAATTTGAGAATCTAAATTTTGACCTACGCTGCTTACTCTTGCATACCCGTACTTCATTTGGCATTTCTTCTTAAATATTTTACTATTCAAAGTTTAACTAGTTAAAAACAAAACTATCCACCAATCCATAAAATAGGTCTGAAATAATTCAAAAAAACACCTCTCTATTTGAGAAGTGTAAATGAGAGGCTTAAAAAAAATTTATATCAATATTCCTCACTGTCACTTTAAGTGATATTTTGCACATTATTCAAGAGTTATTTAGCATGGAAGATAGAAAAAGTATCATCATCACTTATATTCCTTTTTGTGATTTTCAGCAGCTATTAGTATCAAAGGAATGTCTATAAGTATAGAGGTAAGAGAAAATTCTACATTGAATCAATAATGAAGAAAAAAATGGATTGTAATAACCACAACTTAGAACTTAAGGGATTTAGAGAAATTAGAAGCCGTCCAAATATGTTGTCTTGGACGGCTTCTAATTTTTTAAATATATTTTTTAAATTTAAAAGGCAGAAATATAGTGTAAACCTAACTTAATTTGGTACCAACTACATATTATTATAGAAAATCGAGTAGTATAATATAATTAGTTACAAATAATGGATACATTTAAATGACTTATTATAAAAATTAAAAATCTATGTATTAATCACTATGTAATATAAAAGAAAAATTGAAGAAAGGATTTGAGATAATGAAATCGACTTCTATTAAATTGGAGGATTTGTTTGAAATTCATGACTTCGCACCTAATGAAGGCCAGTATGAAGCAATTACTTCATTAGACGGCCCGTTATTTCTAATGGCTGGCCCTGGTTCCGGCAAAACAAGAGTCCTATTATGGAGAGCTGTAAATGCTATTGTTTTTCATAGTATAGCTCCAGAGAAAATTTTTCTATCTACTTTTACTGAAAAAGCAGCCAAACAATTGAAAGATGGTCTGCAATCGATTTTGGGGTCTGTAACAAATCTTACAGGCATTCCTTATGATATTTCTCGAATGTATATAGGCACCATTCATTCGTTATGCCAAAAAATAATAGGAGATCGACGTTTTGTAAAAGATCGCGCTAGAATAAAGCCACCGATATTATTAGATGAATTAGACCAATACTTTTTTGTGAACTCTGGTTTGTTTTGGAAATCTGTCGAAGAGATACTTCAAGTTAATGAAAAAGAATGGCGTATAGAAATAAAACAGTATTTTTCCAAACGATCAGATTCAAGGCATGATACCTCTCTGTCAATTATTTCTTTGTTCAATCGTTTTTCCGAAGAAAATATAACAGCGGATGAAATTTTTGTCCATGCATCAAATGAAGAAGATACAACGTTATATCAAATCGGTAAATTGTATGTTTGGTATAAACAAAGACTAGAGGTAACTAATTCAGTTGATTTTTCTTTATTACAACAACGCGCATATAATCAGCTTTTAAAAAGTGATCATGTAATTTATGAATTTGACCATATAATTATTGATGAATTTCAAGATACAAACAGAATTCAAGAGCAGCTCTTCTTTCGCTTAGCAAATGGTCATAAGAATCTTTGTATCGTAGGAGATGATGACCAGGCTCTTTACCGTTTCCGAGGAGCGACGGTAGAAAATTTTGTTCAATTTCCAGAGCGCTCTCAATTAAATTTACGTATTTTACCTAAAAAAATAAAGTTAAACATTAATTATCGTTCAAAAAAACATATCGTAAAGACCTACACTAGTTTTATCGAAAAGATCAATTGGAGAAGGGAAGATGGCAAAGGATATTATCGTTTACATGAAAAAAATATCCAATCTTACCAGCAGGATAGTGATTTGTCTGTATTATCTACAACACCAGGTGATTCAGAGAGTGTTTCGAAAGAACTTGCACAATTTGCTAGAAAATTAATAGATGAAAAAAAAGTGGATGATCCCAACCAAATAGCTTTTTTATTTCCAGCTTTAAAAAATAATGTTCATGTCCAGCGCTTAAAAAAGGCGTTGGAAGAAGAAGGAATTAACGTATATGCACCCCGGGCAGGTAGGTTTTTAGAAGTTGAAGAGGCAAAAGCGATGTTTGGGATACTTACATTGATTTTTGGGAAGCCAGAGAGACAAGACTTTTCGGGTGTGTATAAGGATTATCATGATTGGTTAGATATTGCAGAAGATATAGCAAAAGAATTGATGCAGCAAAATGATAGATTGGAACGGTTTATACAAGTCAAAGCTCAAGAATTAAGCCGCTGTAAAGAAGACTATATTCGATTATTGAAAACTATAAGTGATAATGGTTGGGCATTAAACGACATTTATATTCCTAAAAAGCATAAAAGAATTCTTTCCAGTGCTTCTCTCTTATCACAGCAAGCACTTAGAGGATTGGGATCAGAACGTTTGGATAAAATAATTGATCAAAGAATAAAACAAGGTAATCCTTTTACACTTCAATACATCTTAAATAGAGCCACATCAGTAGACTGGAACATCTTGGATTTATTCTATCGTATTTGCGGTTTCCCTTACTTTAATAACATGTTCAGAATTGCAGAAGATGGAACAGATGAAGGACCCATCACTAATTTATCAATGATTTCCGAATATCTATCACGTTATATGGAGCAGTCCAGCTCCGTAGTTACCGGTTCAAAATTACTAGAAAGTCGATTTTCAAATGATTTTTTTGGTCGTTACGTTTATGGGTTGTTTAGAGTAGGTGAGTCAGAAGTAGAAAATGAAGAAACTCCATTTCCTAAAGGCCGTATTCCTTTTTTAACAATTCATCAATCCAAAGGACTTGAATTTCCATACGTGGTACTTGGAACACCGGGAAAACGAAATTGGGGTGTTCCAAGAGTGGAAGAGATTGTGAGACCATTATTGGCAACGGATAACGAGCCCTTAGAGAGAATGAATGAATTCGATACGATGCGGTTATTTTATGTAGCTTTATCCAGGGCGGAAAAAGGACTAATTATTACTCACCTTAGAGGAAGAGGACAAGTAATAGATCCTGCTTTTAAACAACTTTTTGAAGAAATGAATTACCCATTAATACCAAACGTTGATGTTAATAAATTATCGAATGCGCAGCCAAAAACGGATGAGATACCTAAGGTCTATTCATATACGAGCGATTATCTCCTCTATTTAAAGTGTCCACGAAATTATATGACTTTTAAAAAGTATAGATTTGTTCCTTCGCGTTCGCAAACTATGCTTTTCGGAAACCTTGTGCATCAAACAATTGAAGATCTTCACAATCTAATAATTGCATCGAGGGGCGATAATAATGAATGATGAAAAGATGTTACAATTTATCGAGGAGGCATTTGAAGAAAACTATGAGTTATTAAGGCTGCAAGGTGGTCACTCGCTATCACCACACGTAAAAAAATTGGCATTAGAACAAGTGGAAAACTACTGGAAGAAGCTCCGGAACGTTGCTGAAAATGTTTCCGATACGGAAGTAAGACTTACTCTTCCACAACAAAAGACTCCTACTGGAAGGCCATATACAATCCAAGGGATCGTTGATGTTGTAAAAGAAGATGAAAGAACAGTAATGTATGATATTAAAACACACGATGCAGACTTTGTTAGAAGTAATAAAGCTGATTATGAGGGACAATTAAATGTATATGCCCATATTTGGCAGTCTATTCGTGGCCAAGATTTGTATGGAACATCAATCCTTGCTACTGGCGAAACAGAAGCATTAAGAAGAGCTAAACAACGGGCTTTCCAATCAAATAATAAGCAGTATTTAGAAGACGCTCTTGAACAGTGGGAACCAGAAATTCCAATTGAGTTAGAGATGGAAAAAGTCGATTATTATATAGAGTCTTTTGGAGAAGTAGTTGATATGATTGAAAATCACCTGTTCCAAGCTCCACCTGTAGAAAAGTTACGAAGTAAATTAAAGGATAATAAATCGTTTGTAGATCATGCCTGCCGTAACTGCGACGTGCGTTTTTCATGCGATTCATATAAAGAGTATGCTTTTACATCAAGCCGTGCAAGAAACGACTCTATGGCCTTTTATGACGATTATGGATTAGAGCAAGAGCGGACTGAAATGATTGAGGCAGCACTAGATGAAGAAGGAGTGTAAGTAATGTCGATAGAAGAATTAAAAAGACCAGAACGTATTGATGAAGAGAGAATTGAAAAGTTAAAGGAGTTATTTCCGGAGGCTTTTGGAGATGGAAAATTAAACATCGAGACTTTGAGGGACGAAATATATAGATTGGATGAAGATGTTTTAGAAGATAATATTGAAGAATTTTATGGCTTTCAATGGGTAGGGAAAAAGGAAGCAAGAAAACTTTCAGTTCTTCCGCCTAAAGGAACACTAAAAATTTTAGAAGGTGAAGGAATCAATGAAGAACAGACAAAAAATATTTTTATTGAAGGAGATAACTTAGAAGTATTGCGTCTTCTTCAAAAAAGTTACTCTGGAAAAATTAAAATGATATACATTGATCCACCCTATAACACAGGAAACGATTTAATATATAAAGATGATTTTAAGGAACCTGTAGAATCCTACTTGCAAAAATCTCTTCAGGCAGATGACGAGGGTTTATTAACGAGCAATCCTAAAGCTAATGGAAGGTATCATGCGAATTGGTTAAATATGATTTATCCGAGACTAAGATTATCAAAATCATTATTGAAAGATGATGGAATCATTTTTGTAAGTATTGATGACAACGAGCAAGCAAACCTTAAGAAAGTGATGGATGAGATTTTTGGTGAAGTGAATTTCATTGGATGTGTCTCTGTAGTAAATAACTTTAAGGGAAGAAGTGATGAAAAATATATCGCTACTGCCCATGAATACTTATTGATATATCAAAAAGGAAATTTTACAACTTTAGGTGTTCCGTTACCTGAAGAGTATATTGGTGAATATAATGAGGAAGATGAGCGTGGAAAATATAGACTTCAAGGCTTAAGAAAAAGGGGCTCCAGTTCGAAAAGAGAAGATAGACCAAAAATGTATTATCCTTTCTATTATGACTCTTCAAATGACCTTTTGAGTTTAGAAGAAATGCCTAATAGTTTTAAAATTCTACCAAAACTTTCAGATGGGTCTGATGGTCGATGGCGATGGGGAATAGATACTTCAAAAGAGAACATTGAATTACTAACTGCAAAGTATATTTCTTCAAGAAATGAATACGATGTTTATCAAAAAGATTATTTACACAAAGATGGCAAAGAAAAAACGGTAAAACCAAAGTCTTTTTGGATGGGGAGTGAATTTTCAAGCGACTCAGGAACGTTATCTTATAAGCAACTCTTCAAGAATAATGTCTTTCAAAATCCAAAGCCATTAGGATTAATAAAATATTGCCTCAATCAATCTTTGTCAGAGAATGACATAGTTCTTGATTTTTATGCGGGTTCTGGTTCAACAGCTCAAGCGGTAATGGAGTTTAACGAAGAGAAAGAAAAAAAATGTAAATTTATATTAGTTCAACTTCCTGAAAGAATAAATAACAAGGAGTATCCGAAAATTTCGGAGATTACCAAAGAAAGAATTAGGAGAAGTATTAATAAACTAAATAATGAATGTGAGAATATTCATGGATATGACAGGGGGTTCAAAGCTTATAAGTTGGAACGGTCTAATCTTAAAAAATGGGAAATGAATGAAGCTGATGGAAGAGATATTAGTTCTCTAACACAAAAATTAGATTTATTTTCTTCTAGTCCTATTAATACGGAATCAAATGACATTGATATTGTAATAGAGTTGATGCTTCACCAAGGTTTTCCTCTTGAGAGCAAAATTGAAAAGGTTGAAATTAACAATAATTCATACTGGCTTGTTAAACATGAAGATTTTCAATTTCCTATTGTAGTTTATTTAGAGGAAAAATTACATGAAGAATTGGAGAATATCATGTCAGTTGATTTTGAAGGAGCGACTTTCATCTGTATAGACGATGCTTTGACCAATAAGCAAAAAATCCTGTTAAGTGAAAAAATGAATGTTAAAACTATTTAAAGGAGAGGGGCTAATGGTTAAGAAATTAACATTACAATATAAAGACGATCAACAATTCCAGTTAGATGCCATCTCCAGTGTGGTAGATTTATTCAAAGGTATTCCATATCAAGAACAAAAGGATCTTCTTACAGGAGCAATTAATGATATTACTCCAAACTATCCTCCAAATGAAATAATCGATGAAATATTATTGTTTGAAAATCTGCAAATCATACAAAATCGTAATAATGAAGAAAAACGAGGAAGCGAACTGACTTTTTCAAGCGACCTTACTGTAGACGACGGAATGGTGCTTGAAGCAGCAGGAAATGATTCAATTCGTGTGCCTCACTTTACTGTTGAAATGGAGACAGGGACAGGAAAAACTTATGTCTATCTACGCACCATATATGAATTAAAAAAAAGATATGGTTTTACAAAATTTGTAATTATCGTCCCGAGTATTGCAATTTATCAAGGTGTTTTGAAATCCCTAGATACAATGAGAAATCACTTTCGTCATTTGTATAATAACCAGGATGTTTCTCTCATCTCATATGATAGTAGCAAAATTGGTGACTTGAGTAGCTTTGCAAGCAATACTGATTTAACAGTTATGATTATGACAATAGACGCTTTTAATAAAGCGAGTAATAATATATATAAAAATACAGAAAAATTGCCAGGTGAATGGAAACCTTATGAGTATATACAATCCACGAGGCCAATTCTCATCTTAGATGAAGCACAAAACTTTGAATCTAAAAAAGCAAAAGAAGCAATTCGAACTCTAAAACCCTTAGCGGTATTACGTTATTCTGCTACACATAGAGAAGTCCCGAATTTGGTTTACCGATTGACACCAATAGATGCATTTAGAAATAATCTCGTCAAACAAATTGAAGTAATGGGTGTGTCAGAATTAGACAACCTTAATGAACGTATGCTTCGATTATTAGAAATTAAACGAACTCCACTTACTGCTGTTATAAGAGCCATAGTACATGATCAAGGTGAGACCGTAGAAAGAGACATTACTTTAAAGCAAGGGGACGATTTGTTTGCGAAAACAAAAAATCCAGATTATCAGCAATTTATTGTCGAAGAAATACGGTATGGAAGTCAAGAGGACCAGCAAACTATTTCTTTTGAAAATGGAGTGATTTTATCATTGAGTGACTCTTTACTATCAAAAGAAAGTATCTTCAGAGCCCAGATTGAACGTACGATTAGTGTGCATATGCAACGTCAGCAACAATTAAAGGCACAGGGAATCAAAGTGTTATCATTATTTTTTATTGATAGAGTTAAAAATTACACCTCTTCTGAAGGCTTAATTAAAAGACTTTTTGATGAAAGTTTTGAAAGGATAAAAAATCATTATCCGGAATATGAAAATTTAAGTGCACATCAGGTGAGACAAGGGTATTTCGCTAAACCTAAAACAGATTCTCCTGAAGAAGATGCTATAGATACTGAAGGTAAAAATCAAAAACAACGAGAAATGGAAAAACAAGCTTTTGAACTGATAATGAAAGAGAAGGAGCGACTTTTAAGCTTCGAAGAACCTGTTTCATTTATTTTTGCCCACTCTGCTTTAAAAGAGGGATGGGATAATCCAAATGTCTTTCAAATTTGTACACTGAATCAAACCAACTCAACGATGAAAAAACGTCAGGAAATTGGACGTGGACTTCGGTTAGCAGTAAATCAAGATGGAATTCGAGCAGAAAATCATGATATTAATGTTCTTACTGTTATTGCTAATGAACAATACGAGGCATTTGTATCTCGTTTACAACAGGAGTACATGGAAGATGGTACTTACGCTCCTCCAGCACCTAAAAAACCAGAGCAAAGTATAGTTCGAAGAAAG
The DNA here is from genome assembly GCF_947501725.1 of uncultured Planococcus sp. Lineage (NCBI taxonomy): Bacteria > Bacillati > Bacillota > Bacilli > Caryophanales > Caryophanaceae > Planococcus > uncultured Planococcus sp. The sequence continues at coordinate 89,615 of NZ_CANMXD010000007.1, forward strand.
GACGAAATTTTTAATTCTATTGAGTTCAAAGAGTTCTGGAAAAAGTTAAATAAAAAAATGAATTATAAAGTTGAAGTTGATACAGAAAAATTAATTGAAGAGTGTGTTGAGCGTTTGAACAACATTAAGTTTCCTTCTCCTCTTATTGAAATTACAAAAGGTCGTTTTATTATTTGTGAATATAAAATTTCATTAATAGTTGCTGAAGGCGAACGGGCAAAAATAAATATCGAGATGGAAGATTCAAATGGTCAGCGATGGAAGAATGAATTTGATATAAAAGCCAATGATGATCTAATGAAAGTAACAAAAGATGAGAGACTAAGAGGGTTTAAAGTTCTTCATCTAGGTGAAATGTATGGTGAGCCATATATAAAATTTACTAATGAAGTAATAGTAAAAAGATTTGAACCATATAAATTTCAAACAGAGCGTACTGAAAAAACTAAAAAGCAAATTGAACAAGGGGATAAAACTAAATACTCTGTACCAGATTTTATCAACCGTACGGCTGAAGAGATAAAACTGACGAAAAAAACGATTGTAGAAATCTTTAAAAGGATGAAACTAGAACAAAAAGAACTGATTTTCTTTAATCCCGAAGGGTGGATATCAGAGTTTCTATCTCAAATACGAATTACCTTGAGTGATCATATTGTAGAAAATATTGAATTTGAGTTTGATTCTCAGACAGAAATTTACGATACAGAAGAATTGTTTCCTCAATTAGTCAAACAACCTCAACGTGAGTTAATTGATGCAGGTATAGCTGGACTATATGATAAAGTTCAAGTCGATTCTGATGTAGAGCGGGATTTTATTCAAAATCTTGTTCTGCTCGATGTTTTGAAAAACAATACAATACTTTATTTTAAATTTCCTCCAAAGTTTAAAATACTTTTACCTAAAATTATTGGTAATTATAATCCGGACTGGGCTATTGTAAGAAAGTATGATGAAAAATTGAAACTTGAACTGGTACGAGAAACAAAAGGTGGCGTCAAACTAGATGATTTACGCTTTCCACATGAAAAGAGAAAAATTCTTTGTGCAATGAAATACTTTGAAAAATTAGGTGTTAGTTATAGAGTAGTTACAAGTGATAGTTATGACTGGATGGAATCAACTGAATCAAAGCAATTAACACTAACCGACTAATGAAAAACGTATTAGAATGATTTTTTGAATTAATACCCTTTTAGCATAGTGTAATGTCTAACAAGATTATCTATCAAAAACGATGGTTTATAAGAGTCAGAGAAGAAGGCGTCAATTTTCTTTTCTGGCTCTTTTGCTTTGTCCCATTACTTTTTTCAAAATCAATCTATCATAAATGTTGTTTCACAATGATTTTGAAAAGAAATGGGGAAGAAGAATGACAGGTTTCAAACTGGCAATTCACCAGGACACTCTGGAGACTCAGAAACGTTATCAAAACAGAAAGATTCATATTGAAAAAAAGATGGAGGAAATCCCAAAACAGTATGAAGGCGATATTCGGAGATACAAGAACTATTGCTGCAGCACCGGCCAAATGATTGGCACAGAGGCGATGCTGGATTATTTGTACATCTCACTGACTGAACAGCAAATTAAGAAAACAACGTGGGAACGCCGATTGGCAGCTATTCGAAAGTACTTAAATGTCATTCATAAAATAGATCTCAAAGGAGAAGCTGGGGTGGCGTATGAGCTTTCGGGAATACGGAAAATGTATCAGGAAGATCAGTACGCTCATTTGACTCAAGTTCGAGGGAAGTCGGCCCTTAATAAGAAAGAGTTGATGGATATGCTCCATTGTCTCCCGACAAGAGCAAAGGCGATTTGTCTAGTAAATTTAGTAACCGCTAACAGACCTAGCGAAATGGTACGGTTAAAAATTAGTGATTTTGATTTAAATAACAAATGCGTACATGTTTATTTGAAAAAGCAAAAAAGATGGCATACGAAACGGCTCACGTCAGAAGTTACCCAGGCAATCGGCGTATACATACGCGAATATCATCTAAAACCAGATAATTACTTTGTGGGAAGGGTGTATAAGAATGGACGCTATGAAAGCACAGAGATCAGTGAAATCGGGTACTATAGTTTTTTGCAGCGTTGGACTGGGCTTACCGGGTACAACTTCAGGAAAAGCCAAGTAGTAGCGATGCATGCAGCCGGTGCAGATATATCAACTATTGCGCAACAAACGGGCCATCAATCACTTGAAACACTGATTCAGCATTATCTAACAGTATCGGAAATAACTATAGACAAATATTTGTAAGGAAAAGAGGTGAATACAAAGTGAGTTTTAAAAAATATATATGTTAAGTATCATTTGATACTTTTTAATCCTCATGATATAATTTATAAAAGTATCAAATGATACTTCTGCTTTGAATACAACAGAGGAGGGATGCCCCAGATGGAAGAAGATGAAAAAGCAGCAGCCTTGGAAAAATTTCAAATGATGATTCGGAACGGAAATCGTTATTTCGTAAGAAGGAACCGGAATGGTGTTCCCTATATCCAACAACTGGCGGACCTAGGATTAACGAATATAGAGGAAGCTTGGGAAGTCGTTTTAAATCTGGAAGTCGGTCATTGCACTGGGGGTCCTCAGTATGATTGGGATGATCGGAGCCTTGGGAAAGTGGTTTGGATTTATAAAGTGGAAGTGAACGGAGTAATAACCTACATCAAACTAAAAGATGAAGAATCAAACCGTGGATGTGTCTGTATATCTTTCCATGAAGATCAGCCTTAGAGAAGTGGGAGATTCCTTCCACTTCTAAACTAAAAATGGAGTGATTAAAATGACAGAGAAACATTATTGTGAAGTATGTAATGGCAATCGAGAAATCGTTATAAAAGAACGTCCAGCTACTTATAATTTCAGAAAAGAGCCCTTTGATATTATTGAACAATATGCTCAATGTTTGACTTGTGGGGAAGACGTCTATCATGAAGAGATGGCAACACACACACTTCAACAGTTGAGTCACTTGTATCAAAGCAAGCATTCTTTTACTTCTGAAGATATTAAAAAGATTCGAAAATCGACAGGTTTAACTCAGACTTTATTCGCAAAAATTCTTAATATGGGTGAAGCTACGATTAAAAGATATGAAGTAGGTACCTCCTTACCGGATGGTACGCAATTGGGTATTTTAAAGATGTTACAAAAAAATCCTGGTTTAATATTAAAGTTTTATGAAGAAAACAAAAGTTCATTCAGTCAACAAGAACAAGAAATACTCTATAAAAAGTTAAATGTTTTAACTTCTGAAACTCTGGAAAAATCAACATATGAGGTACTACAGTTACTTTATTCTAAATATGAGAATCAACTTGCTAATGGGTATTCTAAATTTCAGCCCGAAAAACTTTTTAATATGATTTTATTTTTCTCTAGAAATGGAGTTTTAAAAACTAAGCTAATGAAATTACTATGGTATACAGATTTCTTAATGTATCAAAAACAAGAGCACTCTATAAGTGGAGTACCTTATTGGCACAAAGAATTTGGACCGGTCCCTGTGGAACATGATACGGTTCTTGGCTCCGGTACAGCTTTAAATATCTTTTCTATAAATGAAGAAGAAGATATTGCGACTGGTTATACCAAAATGATTGTAAAGTCTGATGTACCTTTTAATGATGCTTATTTTACAGAAGAAGAGCTAACTACTATGAAGTTTGTCGAAGATTTTTTTGCAACCTTTGGTTCTAAAGCAATCAGTGACTACTCACATCAAGAAGAAGCATGGAAACAAACTAAAGAGGAAGAAGTAATATCCTACTCTTTTGCAAAATCAATAAATCTACAATAAAACTCTGGTAAGACTTAAAAGGTGCTTCGCGATGGATGAATCAAATTTTTGAAGTTGGTCATGAAATTTTAGAGAGCTGGTATTAATAAACTATTAAATTATTAAGGGGGAATATTATGTATCAAACTTATTCAAGAGACCATCAATTGGATGAACTATTCCAAAGTATTTGTGAGGAACTACAAATAAGTAAGAGTCAATATGACCAAGCTGAAACTTCCTACAATGCTGTAGCGAAATGGTTATCAGAAGATGAAAAACGTTTCCCGGAAGTTGATATTGATATATACCCCCAAGGCTCCCTTAAAACCGGTACCACTGTTCATCCAATTTTCAATCAAGAGTTTGATTTGGATTTTGTTTGTGAAATAAATTTGAATTGGGAAATGTATGAAGATCCAATTGAAATACTTGATTTAATTGAAGAAAGATTACTTGAACATGAAGTTTATGCTCCTATGGTGGAACGGAAAAATAGATGCATCAGATTAAATTATAAACGGAACTTTCATATGGATATTCTACCTGCATGTCCGGTTAAGAATGCTTCACAGGGATGTGTCAAAGTCCCAGACAGAAAGTTAGTCGATTGGAAAGACAGCAATCCAAAAGGCTATGCCAGTTGGTTTGAAGAGACTGCTAAGGATTATGATGTTTCTTTCAATAATCAAATCCTTCTAGAAAAAAGTGCGGAAATTGAGAAAATGCCTGGAGTAGAACCGATCCAAATCAAACCACCTTTAAAACGTGCTGTTCAATTAATGAAGAGATACCGAGATATTTATTTTGAAAAAAGTCCAAAAAAAGCACCAATCAGTATTGTGCTTACGACATTAGCGGGGGAATTTTACGGCAACCAGTCTTCCGTAAACGACGCAATCGAAGGTATACTGGACGGAATTTTGAATGCTGCTCAAAAAGGCAAAATCACAGTGTATAATCCGCAGAATAAATTGGAAATCTTGAGTGAACGTTGGGACGAGAAACCAGAGTTATATGATTCCTTCCTTCTATTTATTCGTGATTTTCGAGTAAAGTGGACAGAAATCAATGATGCAAAAGAAAAAGGATTTATAGAAGTAGCGATTCTTTTGAAGGAAATGTTTGGCGAAGAACCAATTAGCAAAGGGTTGAACAAACAGGCTAAAGTGAATGAAGCATTTAGAAAATCAGGGAAACTAGGTATTACGGCTGCAGGCTTGGTAGGTTTTGCGCCTACTGCAGCAGCTGAAGAATTTACTTCTGTAAAACGGAATACATTTTATGGTGAATGATGAATTTAAGCGAAAGCCTAATAAGAAACATGGGACCATAAAAGAGAGGTCTCTTTCATTGAGCGAACAATCTTATTCGCTTGTAAATCGGTTTCCGCAGTTCCAAGCTACTCTATCGGAACATAAAGTAACATGGGTAGGAATATTACAACCGCAGCCTTTAAGTGCAATTTATAAAATTAGAATTGAATATGAATTGCAGGGACCACCGAGTGTATGGATAGAGGATCCACCTTTAAAATCTTATAAGGATAAACCTATTCCACATATGTACAGCCAAGAAACCCTTTGTCTCTTTTATCCAAAAGCAAAAGAGTGGAAGCGAAGTATGTGGATATACAAAACAACCATACCTTGGATAAGTCTTTGGTTAAACTATTATGAGATATGGGTGGTAACTGGTGAATGGCTGGGTGGAGGAATTGATCATGGAAATCCTGTGATTGAAGAAAGCTCTGAATACTATAAAAATTGAGAGAAGAGGTTTTCCTATGTCAGTTTCTTCTGTTCCACTTTCAACTAGGCTTTTGCTATGGGGAAAAGCCGCTGGTAGATGTCAATATACTGGATGCAATCATCCCTTATGGAAAGACGATTTAACACAAAATGAATTTAACATTGCTTATATTGCTCATATTGTGGCAGATAAACCTGATGGTCCAAGAGGTCATGAAGAACTATCAACGAAATTAGGAAAAGAACTTAGCAATATAATGCTGATGTGTGATGAACACCACCGGCTTATTGATAAGATTGATGTAGAAGGCCATCCAGTAGAGAGGCTACAAGAGATGAAAGCCACTCATGAAAGAAGAATAGAAATAGCTACTTCAATAACTGATGATTTTCAAAGTAACATCGTTTTATATGGAGCAAATATTGGGAAACATGGCTCCTTCCTAAGATGGGATAGAGCTGCACAAGCACTACAGCCGTTAAAATACCCTGCTGAGAAAGAAGCAATCGAATTAAGTATGAAAAATAGCTCTTTTGAAGATAAAGAAGAGTTATATTGGATACTTGAAAAAGAAAACCTGAATAGGCAATTTAATGAAAGAATTAAGGGCAGATTTCATTTGGAGCAAAATCAACACCTTTCTATATTTCCTTTAGCACCAATCCCTTTATTGATCTATTTCGGTCATTTATTATCGGATATTCCGACAGCTGACGTCTATCAGTTACATCGAGAGCCACAAGGGTGGAGTTGGCAATCACATCCTGAAGAATTTGATTTTATAATCAGAAAACCCAAGAATTCTTCTTCTGTAGTTGCGCTTAACCTCTCATTAAGTGCAACTATCAATAACGAACGAATTACAAGTGTTCTTGGAGAAGATGCTTCAATATGGACCATTGCAATCAAGAATCCCTACAATGATTTCCTCAAAAGTAAGGAACAACTGCAAATGTTCAGAGAGATTTTGAGAAAAGTATTGAATGAAATAAAAGCTGTTCATGGCAATGCGGAAGAATTGCATGTTTTCCCAGCGGTACCGGTCTCCATTGGATTAGAAATTGGGAGGGTACGTATGCCTAAGGCAGATTTGCCTTTTGTGATATATGATGAAAACCGGCAAAGCGGTGGTTTTAAAAAAGCGATAGATTTAATTTAATATTTACCAAGTATAAAAAAGGAGAATATAGATATAGTGGGTAGTGTATCTGGAGTAATAGGATTTCTAATATTTTCATTTGGATTACTTGTGTCAGGGAAAGAGCTGTGGGAAAAAACGCAGGTTGAAAAAATTTTTCTGACTCCTAGGTTAAAGATAATTCATCAATTTACAATAAGTATAGTAAGCGCTATTTATATAACCTTTTTAATAAGTTATTTTTATCTTGTAATTCAAATTTATTTCCTGAAAATCAAATGGGAACATTTGGAGTGGGGAAACCTGATGTCTATTTGCTTATTCTGGTTTATCGTCATCTTGGTAGGAACTAATCCTTTAATAAAAACTATTCGGTATTTGCTAATTCCCTACCATATAAAATATAAATTATCATTTGATGACTATGGGGAATTATATTTGATTAAAATGATAGACAGTGAAATCTGTATATGCGCTAAAAACCCGGATCTTGACTTGGATAATGCAAGCGACGAGTTTATATTGTTGAAAAAAGAGGATTTAATGAAAGTGAAGTTAAAAAGAGTTGAAGTAGATAAACCTGTTAAGAATAAAGTGCTGCAACTAGTTTCAGATCGATTTTATTCATAATACTCTTTAGTTCCATATTTTGTAGTTAATTAATGAAAATATCATTGAGAAAACAAAGGAGGAAATTAAATGACAAAACATTCAGGTGGAAAAGTTGGTAAAGCAGGTAAAACTCTAAAAAGTAAGTCCTCAACAAAAAAACAAAAGAGCGATGCTGGAAAAACTTTAAAGAAACATCAAGATAATAAGCACTAATAATACCTACTGTTAAGAAAGTAATCTAAATACAAAAGAGGATTTTCATTTACTGAAATCCTCTTTTGTATTTGAGTTTCTTCTATTATAATGTGTTGATTGTTTTTTCTTCGAGTGCTCTTACTAATTTATAAAAACTGGTCTTTTTAACTCCAGCTTCTTGCATGGCTTCCACTGCAGTTAATTCTTTTGCTTTCCATTTTCTATAAACCTCTTCAAATTCCTCTGAAACAAAAACGGTCGGCCTGCCAAACTGAATGCCATTCTGTAATGCTAGGTCGATTCCTTCCCGCTGCCGTTTCCGGATGCGTTCCCGTTCCTCTTCAGCCATCCAGGAAAGAATCTGCAAAACCAAATCCGCAATGAATGTCCCCATGCTGTCTTTATATTGAGTCGTATCCAATAACGGCATATCCAGCACCACAATATCCGCTTCAATATTTTTTGTGAGATCATTCCACTCTTGAAGAATCTCTTCTTTGTTCCGGCCAAACCGATCCAAGGAGTGGATATACAAAATGTCCCCTTTTCGAATAACCCGTTTCAGTAATTGATAGTTTGCCCGTTCAAAGTTTTTTCCACTTTGCTTGTCTAAATAAATGTCCCGATCAGTGATGTCCATTTTTTTCATGGCTTCTAACTGACGGCCTTCATTTTGATCTTTGCTGCTGACACGTATGTAACCAAACTTGCGATGTTCCATAATTCACCTCTATAAACGATTGTTTCCTCTAATTATACCTGAAAACCGTTCGTAAAAGTGTATGCGAATTCGCGAACGTTCGTAAAGTCATTTGACACGTTTACGAACGCTCCTTTTGGCCATTTTCAGCCCTTTTCAAAGCGTTCGTAAAAGTGTACTTTTACGAACGCTTTATTTTTAATAAACGACTATTTTAAATCTAGTTTTAGTAACTTGAAATTTTATATATAGAAAGAAAGTATTGAAGTGTAGATGTTTGACCATGTACCTAAGTACATGGTTTATACTTTTTCTGAGGTGAAGAAAATTGAGCTATCGAATCAGTGAACTTGCAACCCTATGTGAAGTGAATAAGGAAACCATCCGATACTATGAACGAAAAGAGCTATTGCAAGAACCGGTCCGGAATAATTCGGGGTATCGGATTTATTCGAAGGAAACGGTCAAACGGGTAGGATTTATCCGGCGACTGCAGGAACTGGGATTTTCGTTGAATGAGATTTATAAATTGTTAGGGGTGGTCGACAAAGACGATGTGCGCTGTGAAGATATGTTCGATTTTGTGTCCAGAAAAGAAGTGGAAGTCCGAAAGCAGATTGAGGATCTAAAGCGTGCGGAACGGATGCTGAGCGAGTTGAAAGAGCGGTGTCCAAATGAAAAAGAGCTGCATGAATGCCCGATTATTGATGTTTTGATGGAGGAGGAGTAGACATGAAAAAATATCGAGTGGATGTCCAAGCGATGACCTGCACCGGATGCGAAGAACACGTGGTAGTCGCGCTTGAAGCGATTGGCGCAAAAGAAATCCAAGCTGATTTTCGAAAAGGTGAAGCTGTATTTGAACTGCCGGAAAACATGGAGGTTCAAAAGGCACAAAAAGCAATTGCTGATGCCAAGTATCAGCCGGGGGAAGCAGAAGAAGTCCGAGCCCAAGAAGCACTCCGCCCAGATGAAGAAGGCGAGTATGACTACATCATCATCGGTTCCGGGGGCGCTGCCTTTTCTTCCGCCATCGAAGCTGTGAAACATGGGGCGAAAGTGGCGATGATTGAACGGGGAACGGTAGGCGGTACCTGTGTGAACATTGGCTGTGTTCCTTCCAAAACCTTGTTACGGGCCGGAGAAATCAATCACTTGGCCAGGAATAATCCGTTTATCGGGCTGCACACCTCAGCGGGGGAAGTGGATTTGGCTCCGCTGGTCAAACAGAAAGAGGAATTGGTGACGGATCTCCGGAACAAGAAATATGTCGATTTGGTTGAAGACTACGGTTTTGAGTTGATCAAAGGGGAAGCCAGATTTATAGATGAACACACTATTGAAGTGGCCGGCATGAAGCTTTCTGCCAAACAGTTTCTGATTGCGACGGGGGCGGCTCCGGCTATGCCAGCCATTTCCGGACTGGAAGAAGTGGATTACTTGACCAGCACAACCTTATTGGAGCTAAAGAAAGTGCCGAAACGCCTGACGGTCATCGGTTCCGGCTATATTGGTGTGGAATTGGGTCAGTTATTTCACCACCTCGGATCCGAAGTCACACTGATGCAAAGAAGTTCGCGCCTGTTCCAGGAATACGATCCGGAAATCTCGGAAGCCCTCACGAAAGCTTTGACCGAGCAAGGCATTCGGTTAGTGACCGGTGCCACGTACGAGCGAATTGAACAGGACGGAGAGGTGAAAAAAGTATATGTCGAGGTGGACGGTCAGAAGCGAATCATTGAATCCGATCAACTGCTGATTGCAGCCGGCCGAACGCCCAATACGGAAAGCTTGAATTTGAACGCGGCGGGTGTTGAAACAGGGCGCCTCGGAGAAGTTCGGATTGATGATTATGCCAAGACCACCAATGAACGAATTTATGCAGCAGGCGACGTTACGCTCGGTCCTCAGTTTGTTTATGTCGCGGCTTATCAAGGGCGAGTGGCAGCAGGAAATGCGCTCGGTGGGCAGAAGGAAAAGTTGGATTTGGCCATTGTGCCGGGTGTTACGTTTACAGCGCCGGCGGTTGCCACCGTCGGCTTGACAGAGAAACAGGCAAAAGAAAACGGCTATGACGTTATCACTTCCGTCCTGCCGTTGGAGGCTGTTCCGCGAGCGCAAGTGAACCGGGAGACGACCGGCGTGTTCAAACTGGTGGCGGATGCGAAAACACGCCAGCTGCTGGGCGGGCATATCGTAGCGGAAAATGCAGGAGATGTCATTTATGCAGTGACACTTGCTGTGAAGTTCGGTTTGACCATCGAAAACATTAGCGACACCTTTGCGCCGTATTTAACCATGGCGGAAGGGGTGAAATTGGCTGCCCTCACGTTCGACAAGGATGTTTCCCAACTGTCTTGCTGTGCCGGTTAAAAGGGTTAAACAAGTAAATTCTAATGGAAAATAGGATTCCCTAGTTGCTATGGTCAGGGTTAAGTAGATCGAAATCAGAAAAGAAACTATTTGCCAATAGAACTCAAAGGTTGAAGGGAGCATTAAAGTTGATTTATACGATTTTCTTATTCGTCATCGCAGGAATAGCTGAAATTGGCGGAGGTTATTTGATTTGGTTATGGCTGCGAGAAGGTAAGCCGTTGTATTTAGGGATTTTTGGCGGTATCGCATTAGCTCTATACGGAGTGATTGCGACGTTCCAATCGTTCTCTTCATTCGGCCGGATTTATGCTGCCTACGGCGGAGTGTTCATCATCCTTTCCGTTTTATGGGGATGGGGAGTCGATAAAAAAACACCTGATTTCTATGACTGGATCGGGGCAGGTATTTGTTTAGTTGGTGTTTCCGTGATGTTGTGGGCTCCACGTGGATAATAAAATCTAATTGGTTTGCATATCATGAATTTATCGGAAGCTGCACAAAGAGGAAGGGACGGAAGATGCGCTTGGAATAGCATCTACTCTCCCTTTTCTCTATTGTTGTACTTTAAAATACAGTTTCGCAATTGTGTGGATATATCAATTTAAGCTGCAATTCAAATGTAGGATTCACCCCAGCAGAACGACTTATCATTCGCTGGATAAGTAACGTTATTCAGTGAAAAGCAGGAAATAAAACAATTAAAGAATTAATTTACGGAATGAAGGAGTTTTCTAAGTAGGAATAGAAAGATATGAAATGAAAGTCGTGCAATACTTGTAATAACTTAGTAGAATCGGGCTGCCTGTTTATTCGAGCTAAAAGATGTCTGAATCTATATTAGAGGAGGAAAATAAATGACCACTAGATTAGCTATTAATGGGTTTGGACGTGTAGGAAGAACAACATTAAGAAGATTAGTAGATACAAATTCGGAACTGGAACTGGTTGCTGTTAATGATTTAGCTAATATTGAAAACTTAGCTTATTTATTAGAATTTGATACAACTTATGGGCGATTAAAGCATGATGTTCAGGTACATGAAAATGTCTTGGTTGTTGGTGAGAAGGAAATTAAATTCTACCAAGAAGCTGATGCAAAAGATCTCCCGTGGAATGAGTTGCAAATTGATATCGTGTTAGAAGCAACCGGTATTTATAAAACGGCTGATAAGGCTCAGGCACATCTTGACGCAGGTGCTAAAAGAGTAATTATAACTGCTCCAGCAGATCAGGAAACGAAGATGATTGTTTACGGTGTTAATGAGAGCATTGTTACAAAAGACGACATGATCATTTCTTCAGCTTCTTGTACAACTAATGATTTAGCTCCAGTTGCGAAAGTATTACATGATAACTTTGGAATTATAACTGGTTATATGACTACAATTAAAGCCTATACACCTTCGCAAAAATTACATGATAGCCCTAATACGGATATGAGACGCGGACGGGCAGGAGCGATGAATGCAATTCCGACTTCTACTGGAGCAGCAAAAGCTGTCGGAAGAGTCATTCCTGAATTAACCGGAATTATTGACGGAACGGCAGTGAGAGTACCACTTTTAGGTGGGGCAATAGTGGAGTTTTATACAAACTTAGAAAGAAAAGTAACAATTGAAGAAGTGAATGAAGCCATGAAAGAAGCTGCGAGTCCCTCGTTTGAATACTCTGAAAAGCTAATTGTGTCCTCAGACGTTGTTGGAACCTCAGCCGGAGGTATTTTTGATGCCACATTAACTGATATCGTTGAAAATGGGGATAAGCAGCTTGTTAAAACTGTTTCTTGGTACGACAGCGAATATGGATTTGTATCTAATCTGGTTCGTTTGACTGAACATTTTGCTCAAGTCATTAAATAAATGTCAATTGAAATAGCCGGTTTTAAATCTTCAAAAAGGGAGGTGAGAAAACATGCAAACCAAAACTTTAGATGTTAGGGGAATGACTTGTGGCCACTGCAAAATATCAGTAGAAGGCGCGCTAAAAGGTTTAGAAGGAGTATCTGCTGCAGAGGTAGATCTAAACTCTGGTAAAGTGGAAGTTACCTATGACGAATCAAAAGTTTCCTCAGAGAATATGAAAGAAGCTGTTGAGGAACAAGGCTATGACGTAGCATAAAAATAGATGATATAAGTGAGTTTCCTATATTGAAAGCTCGGTTTTTTTGAAATTTGCTTATTTGAGGTGGACGCCATCCAAACATCACCATCTGGTATGCCGGTTAGCAAAAGAGACCTCACTATCCGGTACGTTTCGCCTGCCTAGTTCCGTGACATTTAGGTTTCGATTTGCAATCTATTTGTGATTTGGTAAATTTCCATAATTTCCGCATTTGTATAGTTGCCGTTGCGCTTCATCTGGATGACATTGGATTTCTTTCTCAGGATAGAGTTGTTTCAGTACCCTTTTTTGCCCCCTTTTTGAAGCCATACAGAAAAACGCCTTGCATAGAATTTTGGTATTTTCATACCTTTTTTCAATGCAAGGCGTTTTTTAGTTTATGTTTTTAGGTTAATGTCCAAAGTGATACCGAATTAATTTATGCTCTTTCTTGCAAGTTAATTTCTATCAGCGACTTTCATGACAAATGGAAAAGCGAGAACGCCCGCGTCTGAGAATTTGAATTCAACCCATAGTTTATAAAAACCAGGTGAAGGGAACTGAGCTTCAAATACGGGTTTGTCTTCTGATACTGGATGGACGTGGATAAATTTTTCTCCTTGTTCATCCAGCACAACTACATGGCCTAATGCCCCTAAGTAAGGCAAAGGAGTTTCGCCGTTTAAATCAAAAGATAGAGCAGCTGATTTTCCGGCAGTCAGCTTTGGATGGTGAAACGTAACGGTTTTACCCTCGACTTCTTTTGTAGCACTATCCCTTTCCGCAAGCATCTCCCAATCGATGCTTGGGGTGTCAGTAACCTTGCCGACTGTTATCGTAATTGGCTCGATAACATAAGTCATTCTTACAGGATTGATATCCGCGAAAGCAAGGTAACTTCCCGGAGGCAGTTCCAACACCACTTCGAAATCTCCAGAAGCATTTTCGATGGGGTGGACATGTAAAAAAGTTTCTAAATCTGCACTGGTAATAACCAGGTGCATTCTTTTTTCGTGAGTTTCAGTTAAAGCTACAGCATTGTTTTCTTTATCACGAACTTTAATCGTCACTATCCCGTAGTTATAAGTGATATTTATTTGGACTTCGGGAAGTTTTTCATCCATATCATGATATTTACGATTTTTGTGATGTTCATTGTGATGTTCATGTTCCAAAAGAAACTCCTCCTTTTTTCTCCATTAGTAGTTGTTTGCATTTGTAGACATGTTTTCTTTAGTTGTTTGTGGATGGCATTGTGCCTCAGGTTCTGGTGCTTTCTCCAGTGCCATCCATCTCCCGCGACTGAATTGAATCACTAACACTACTGCACGAAAAGCAATATCAATGCCTATCGCCATCCACACGCCAGCCAAACCCCAGCCCAACTGTATTCCTAACAGGTATACAAGCAGTGTGCGGATGGCCCACATACCAAAAGCGGTCAGATACATAGGAAATTTTGTGTTGTTCGCCCCTTGAAATGCCCCGGTCAAGACCATGAGTACTGCAAGAAATGGTTGAAAAACACCCGATATTTTTAAAGCTGTTCCGATATCATTGATCACTTCGGGGTCTTCTGTAAAGAAAGTGGCGGCCCATTCTCCAAAGAAGAACAAGACTCCCCCCAATAACGTCATACATACTACCGTGAACTGAGTGGAAAGCTTCGCATACTTTTTGGCTTCTTCCAGATTGCCGGCACCAATCTGCTGGCCAACCAAAATCGTTGCCGCGGTAGCAAAGCCATATCCGATCATGTAAGAGAATACTTCAACATTTCCGGCAATTTGATGAGCCGCAAAGGCATTGGTTCCAAGTGCGACGACGAAGCCGAAATAGACAATCTGTCCGGCCCGCATGACCAATCGTTCACCTGCTGCAGGAGCGCCAAGAGTAGAGAGTTCCATTAGATGTTGTTTGTCTGGCTTCCAATATTCTTTTCTGAATGCCAGCACTTTTTCTTTGTTGATGTAATAGAAAAGGGCTAAAGTGCCAATCAAACGGGAAATTACCGTAGCTATGGCAGCCCCGGCAATTCCGAGTTCCGGAATGAACAAGAAACCGAATATCAACACATAATCAAGCAAAGCATTGATGCCGTTAATAACTATACTGATCTTCATAGGCGTTTTAGTATCACCGGCTCCACGCAGAATTGCACTCATTACAAACATTAAAGACATGATGACAGAAGGGATTCCGACAATCCGGAAATACTGCGCCCCCAACTCCAGGACTTCATCTTCAATGCCCATGAGCCGAAGCAGCGGCTCTGCAAAGAACCACGTAGCGAGACCGGTGAGAATTCCAAAAAGAACAGCTAGAATAATGGACTGCTGGGAAATGTGCCTGGCTTTTTCTGGTTGGTTCGCACCCAGAAAGTTAGCAATTCGAACATTGGCTGCAACACCGATTGCCATAAAAAGGGCGAAGTAAACCGCAAGGACCGCATTCGTGATTCCGACTGCTGACACGGCTGCCAAACTAAGGTGAGAAACAAAGTACGTATCTACGAAACCCAGCAATGTTTGAAAGAAGTTCTCTATTACAGCGGGTATAGCTAAAATGGCAATTATCTTCAGTCGTTCTCTGTCTGTCTTAGGTTGAAGAGGTTGGTGGGTCAGCAACTGCTCTTTCATCGATTTTCTCCTTCCCGGAACTCCTGCTTACAAAACAAAAGCACACGTAAAGTGTGCTATGTTCCAAGCGTTAAGAATTCTAAGATGTCGTGTTACAGCTTACAAAACCTTTTCAGAATGAAGTAAGTTGGAAACCTTTTATAGAAAGTGATTTTTTTACTTTCATCACAACAATTCTTGTTTCACTGCTGTAGAGGTGATTTAAAACTGTAAACTTAAAGTCGACTATTCATTCCTAAGGTGCTTGAAATATTCCAGCACTTTTGCTGCTCATCAGGAGTGCATAAAGGGGCGATTTCAGCTTCTTTTTCTTTGCTAGTACACTTCAACTTGCCCCATCATGCCATTATCTTCATGTTCCAAGATATGGCAATGAAAAACGAAAATACCTTCTTCAGGGAATGTGACAAGTAATTTCACCCTTTCACCAGGCTCGACCAACACGCTATCTTTTAACCCTTGTTCATTCGGTTGCGTTTCCTTGCCATCACGGGAAATAATTTTGAATTGAGTGCCGTGAATATGGAAGGGGTGGATCATTCCGCCCATCATATCAGGTTTATTATAAATTTCCCATACTTCTGTAACGCCTTTTTCCTGGCGCAAATCAATGCGGTCCGGATCAAATTTCTTCCCGTTGATCGTCACCATATCCATCATTCCAAACAACTCAATTTCCTTCGTGACAGGCATCGCTTTTTCCTGTTCGCTCAGGAATGGCTCATCAGCTGTCCACTTTTCGGTTGAATCAACGGGAGAACCATCGAGAGCTACATCAAACGGTAGTAATTCTGCGCCTTCATCATTGATAATGGCGAGGGACTCCTCATCAGTCATTGATGAAAAGTCGATAAGAATTTCAGCGCGCTCCGAAGCTGCTAGTGTCAACGTTTCGATTTCAACAGGTTCATCCAGCAAGCTCCCATCAGAAGCGATTTGAGTGAAGCTGGCGCCGTTGCTCAAGCGGAATGTGTAATTTCGCGCATTAGCTCCGTTCAAAAGCCGAAAGCGCATGACGGGTTTGGTGACAGTCAGTTTGGGATTAACGGTTCCATTGACGATGGAGGTATCGCCTAAGGTTCCGTCAACGTCCATAAGACTGTCGTAGTTCAATTGCTTGTTTTCATCAAACAAGCGGTCCTGGAAAATGAGGGGGATATCATCAACTCCGTACTCATTAGGAAGCTCTGACTCAGAGCCAGAGGCCTCATCAATGAGCAGCATCCCGGAAAGGCCTTTGAAAACTTGTTCGGCTGTCGAGCCATGAACATGAGGATGGTACCAAAGGGTGGCGGCCGGCTGATCCGCTTCTAAAGTGATGATTTGGCTGTCACCGGGCTGAATTTCACCGCGTGGACCGCCATCTATTTCACCAGGAACTTCAAGACCGTGCCAATGGAATGTTGTCGGCTCATCCAATTCATTTGTGATTTTGACATTTACACGTTCGCCTTCTTCCAACCTAAGCGTGGGACCAAGCAGATTGCCGTTATACCCATAGGTGTCAGTCGAGACGCCCTCGAAAAATTCAGTGGCACCTTCTTGGGCGGTGACTTCATAATCGAATTCTTGACCTTGCTTCTTTTCCAACACAGGGGGAATAGGCAGCTCGTTTATTCCCTCAGAGGATTCGAGGGACGGAACATTGCCATGGTCCATCGCACCTTCTTGATTCATGCCGCCCATGCTCTGACCATCCATATTTCCATTGTTCATCGGTGACTCCTGTGATTGTTTAGAACTTTCATTGGCGCTGCAGCCGATTAAGATGAAACTGAGGGCGAATGAACCTAAAATAATTTTTCTCATTTCTGTAATTTCCTTTCATTGCAACTTTTTTTAATTGAGTCTTCAAAATTTGTTTGCAGGAAGCCCGTCAGTTGAAGTCCTCTGCGTTTCTTGTAGAGGACTTCAAATAAATTACTTTCTTTCACTTGTCAGGCTCATGTACGGATACTGCTGCCATTTAGGATTCAACCAAGCTCGCGCAGAGCTGACTGAGATGTTCAACGAAGTTAGTAGATACGATACATACAAAAAAGGATTTATCTATTTTCACGTAAATCTTGACTCTCTCAACATTTTTTGTTCGATAATCGGGTGAGAGATTTAAAGTTTTATTGCTCATCCTCCATTCTATGAGTTTACTAATGTACTATACGCGCAAGTTGTGCAAAAATTATGGAGAAATGAGTGGGGAGAATATATTTATCAATCGAGAAAGCATCAAGAATGATATTCAAAAAAGTATGAGTATTATATACAAAATCATGAGGCGATGGAAAAATAGGCAAAATTATTTCGATATGATCGCTTATTGAGCAACTATAAAATAACTCAAGCAGGAGGGAAGAGAAGAAGTTAAACTAGAGCTTTTTAACTTCCTTTTTGTTTGTTACGAATGCTTCAAATAACGTTGCTTTTACTCTTCTTTTTGGAATCTTGCCAGAAAAATGTAGAGTTACAATGTTAGGGGAATTTAATGTGAAAAAGCCAGAATCCACTGGCTATAGAATCCGGCTTTCATGAGGTACATTATCTTTTTCCAGTTCCCTTTGCTTACGATAAAATGCTGCTTGACTGACCTCTGTAATCGCACATATTTCCTTTACGGTACTCCGAATTTAAGTTCAAATATGCAGATAAAGAGTATTAAAATGCTTTTTAATTTCAGAAAACCAGCTAATTAAAGGTCGATTTTCCATGAATTTATGATTATATCTGGTGTCAGGCTATTTCTAATAGGAGTGGGTTTTAAAATTACAAAACAATATTTAGTCCAGTCTAATATATTTGGTGATAATAAAAAAGTCCGCAGTTTCTGGTTATTTACTTGGTAGAGTTATATCTATACGGAAGTAATATATATCTTAGGAATTAGGAGGAATAAAGAAATGAAAAAATATTCCGGGTTACTATTATCCATTATTTTGTTACTTATATTCGTTATCGCAAGATGCAGTAATACAAAAGAAGAAGGTTCAAAAACAGTGAAGGACGAGACTGATGATGTGACTGATTCCGCAGCAAGTGAGGATGATCGCTTTATTTTCACAGCAAATGAAGGAGGAAGTATTTCTAAAATAAATGTCGAACAGCAAAAATTAGTTGAAACATTCGAGATAGACGGGGCTGTCCATAATATTCAAGTGTCACCTGATGGAAAAGTCGTTGGAGCAGTGGTTGTTCCGGATATGAGTGATGGACATGGCGAGTTAATGGAAATGAAGGGAAAAGCAATCTATTTTAATCCTGAAACTAATGAGATGATAGAAGAAGTGGAAGTGGGTAATCACCCTGCTCATATAGTATTTACAGAAGATGGGAAATATGTATTAGTGACAAATAATGAGGACAATACGGTTTCGGTCATTGATGCGAAAGACTATTCAATTATTGAAACCATTTCAACTGGAAAGGGTCCACACGGTTTCCGAATTTCTAACGATAGTAAAATTGCTTATGTAGCAAACATGGGAGAAGATAGCGTTAGCGTAATAGACCTTCAAAGTTTCAAAGAGAAGGAAAAAATTCAAGTGGGTACGGCTCCAGCTACAACTGGAGTTACTTCTGATGGAAATACGTTGATAGCTACCATAAACAAAGATAATGCACTTGCTATTATTGATTTGAAATCGGGCGAAATCAATAAAATAGACGTCGGAAATGGTCCGGTACAGGTTTACATAGAGCCTGACAATCAATTCGCTTACGTTGCCAACCAAGGAACGGAGGATAATCCCGATAATTCTGTAACAAAAGTTGATTTGAAATCGAAAAAGGTTAGTGCAACAATCGATACAGGTGAAGGTTCACATGGAATCGTAACAAGTACTGACAGTAAATTCACATATGTTACAAATCTGTTTGAGGATACAGTCAGTGTGATTGACAATGAACAAAATAAAACGATAAAAACAATAAAAGTAGGTAAAAAGCCGAATGGTATCAGTATAATGCCATAAAATCTACTTCTAAATCAGACCCTAAGAACAGTTTTTCATAACTGTTCTTTTTTTCTGCTATATTCAAAGATTCGGCAAACTTATTGATTAAAATCAATATTCATTCAAGTTATATGAGGTGGAAATAGTGAAATCTTATTTCCCTTTCGGCTTAAAGTAGAATGGGAATTATCCATTGCCATAGATATTTTTGTTGTTGTTTTAGCTCCAAACATTTGAGCAATGTCTACTTAAGGGTTTCTCACTACTCAGTAGAATTTCCGGTTTCCATTACCATATTTGATTGTTCACTTCTTCGCCTGTCTAAGCTGTATAGTCAATCGTTTATAAAGAGAGAAGCTTTATCCGAGTTTATCAAAGAAAACAGAAGTAACGATTGGGACGCTACTTCTGCTTTTATAACTCCAGTGATAGATTTTATGACCTAGTTATGTCTATTGGACATTCTGTTTACCGAAAAGCGAATGTAATTCCGTTTCGATTAATAGAAGATGCAGTTGCTGAGTTGGTATCTACATAAAAAACAATCTTAGAGCTGCCCAGCTTACTAAAAAGAACCCACTTGATAGGGCTACGAGGTATCCTATAAACAATTTGCTCTCTTTATTCTGCATCTGTTTGTATTCCTTATAAGTGATTTCTCCTTTAGCATAACTTAATCCAATTTCATTTGGTTCAATAGCGAAGCGCATGCCTTTGCTGTCTTCTAAGATTACTTTGCTAACTAAAGGAAGGTCTTTTTTGGCCAAAATGTCTTCTAAAGGTTGATTCTGGAACACTAGATTTTCTGTTCCAACAAATTCCATTCCGATAGACTTGTAGATAGAATTGTTTCTGATTTTTTCACTCATGATATAAGCTTGACGTTCAATTTCATTATTGGAAATGCACATGCTTTCGACCTCCTCATTCGTATATTTTAGTAAAAGGTAAAGATATTCTTACTTAAAATGTTTAGATGGGAAATCATCAAATTTATCCGTTGACTCGGCTCTATACTAAAATTTTTCATCTCGTGAAGATCAAATTGTAGCTATGTCTTTCTGATTTCTGTAATCACTTTAGTTTTACCACGATTCACGTTGCTTATCAATTCGAGGTGTTTGAAAAAGAGCATAAAATAACTTATGTAAATAAATAGAGAAATTCCTGTAAATGCTCGGTTTGCATATCGCCACTTATTGAAAAGAAGGGTATCGGTAGTGGCCCCTTAAAGTTCGAGGTTTATTTATGTAGTTAATTGGCTAGCATGAGGTTGGCCTATACTATTTAACCACTGGCGATAGTAGTCGGAGTAACTGCTGAATTCTATAATCCGTTGGAAGGTGCTTGTTGAAAATGACAGCCTGGCAAAAGAAATCAGCGGGAAACGGCTGCAATCGTGCATTCCTTAGAAAAAGAGAGCACACAAAAAAGGCCAACGCCGTTGTTTCCGGTGTTGGCCTTTTGAAATTATTATTAGAAGCTTCTGAAGCTGTGGAATTTAGATTTCCATTATGAATTGTTCAAACCGACAATTTCAGCTTTCGATTCACCAGAGTGGACGAACTGGTTGTTGCCGATGTAGATTCCAGCATCCGAAATTCTTGGACGGCACGTGTTCGTAAAGAAGATCAAGTCTCCTGGCTTTGGGATGATAATTGTTTTGTTTCTGAGAATATAGGAAGGGTTGTGCGTGAAATTGATTGGCCAGTTTTATTGTATACGCACTGGAGAAAACCACTGCAGTCGAATCCAACTAGTGTCATACTGCTCCACTTGTACGGTGTTCCTTGAAGGGATAATCCAGTAGAAACGGCTTAAGAATCGATTGATGATGAACTATTAATTGTTTGAAAAAATAAAAAATTCATTTGTGAAACTTTAGACAAATTTCAAACAGGAATTTTTACTAATAGTAATAACTGCACATTTTCTTCAAATGTTTAAGGTATATTCATTTGTTGTAGTCAGGGTTTAAGGCGAGAAATTAAAGTGGGTTTCTTACTACAAGGAGGATTGAATATTATCACCGCGAGTATCCATAATAATAACCCCTAGGAATTCTCAAATGCATCCCTAATATAATAAAAGGATAAACAGAAAGGCTCTAAGACCACAATGACTAATAAAAAGAAGAAGCATCTCCTTTTGAGAAGTTTCAATTTGCTAGTTCTTGTAGGTGCTTTTATTTTTTACTGTCTACAAAGAGATTGTGGAGGGCAGAATTTAAAAGTTGAAGATACATATCTGATTCTACATTAGTTAGTTTTTATGGAGAAAGTAGCAAGTTAATACATATCACCTGCCTATAGTCTGCTGTTCTCTTTTTTCAAAGAAGAGGAAGATGCAATGGGTTAGGCGTGAAAAAGTAAATTCATCAAAAAGGAGATTTTTTTATGGCAGAAGTAAGTTTATTGCTGGCGTTCGGTGCCGGGCTGTTATCGTTCCTCTCGCCTTGTGCGCTTCCGTTATATCCGGCTTTTCTGTCCTATGTTACCGGTGTATCCGTCAATGAGCTGAAAACGGGAAAAGGGGCAATGAAAAAGAGTGCCCTGATTCATACGATCCTGTTTTTGGTCGGGTTTTCCATCATCTTTCTGGCGCTAGGGTTGTCGACCTCGTTCATCGGCGCGCTCTTTTTTGAGAACGCAGACCTGCTGCGTCAGCTGGGAGCCATCTTGATGGTGTTTTTCGGCTTAGTGCTGACAGGCGTCTTGAAATTCGACTTCCTGCTTTCAGATAAAAAAGTTCACTTTCAGAAACGGCCGTCGGGCTATACCGGTTCCGTGGTAATCGGGCTAGGTTTTGCAGCTGGATGGACGCCTTGTACAGGACCGATTCTGGCCGGCGTTATGGCGATGGGAATAGCCGATCCAAGCCGCGGGCTCTTGTATATGCTGTTCTACGTCCTGGGCTTTGCCATTCCGTTTTTACTGATGTCGTTCTTCATTGAGAAAATGACCTTCCTGAAGAAGCGGAGTGCCCAGTTCATGTCAGTGGGTGGGGGCTTGATGGTGCTTATGGGCCTCATGCTGTACTTCGACATGATGACAGACATTATCGCGTTTCTCTCGCAGTTTACTGGTGGATTTACCGGATTCTGACGGTATAGCTTGATTAGATGAAAAAGAAAGGAATGAATGTGGCATGGCAAGAAAGAAGAAGAACCGGTTTTTCGTGAGGACAGCCATTTTACTAGTCCTCGTCGGAGCAGTTGTTTTTACACTCTATAACAACGCAAATAAGGAGAACAGGGAAATGCTCCAAGTTGGAGATCCAGCACCGGACTTTAAATTAACAGATTTGAACGGAGAAGAGCATCAACTGTCTGACTACAAGGGACAAGGGGTATTTGTCAACTTCTGGGGACTTGGTGCAAACCGTGCGAAAAGGAATTTCCACTGATGGAAAGACAGTATCAGGTTTATAAGGACCAAGGAGTCCAAATTTTGGCAGTCAATATCGCCCAGTCGGATTACGAAGTGAGGCAATATGCGGAACAACGCGATTTGACGTTCCCGATTGTCATTGATAAAACCAAGAGCGTCATGGAAGCTTATAACATCATCCCGCTGCCGACAACCCTGCTGGTGAACGCCGAGGGCAACATCGTTAAAATCATCACTGGCGAAATGTCGGAGGAAGACATCAAAAGCTACATGGAACAAATCAAACCAGTGTAAGGAGATTTATTGATGGAGAAAACACAATGTAAATGCGGGTATGTGAACCCGCCAGGAACCAACCTTTGTGAAACCTGTGGGCGGTCATTAACTGAGAAAGAACAAAATAAACTACTTGCCGACATGCGATATGAAGGGGTAGCAAGACGATCACAGACATATAATAAATCAATTATTGATAAAGTTTGGAACTTCTTTTCCAGTGTCAAAGTCGGAGTTGGGCTAATCGTAGTAATTTTGATAGCGGCAGCGATAGGCACAATCCTGCCCCAGCACATGTATGTACCGGCAACTGGCGAAACCGCCATTAAAGCTTATTACTCAGATGTGTATGGCAGCATCGGCCGTGTTTATCACTTTTTAGGATTCCATGACATGTACAGTTCAGTTTGGTTTATCGTTTTGGTCGGCATGCTTGCGATTTCGTTGATTATTGCCAGCCTGGATCGCTTTGTGCCCCTTTACCGATCATTGAAAAGCCAGCGGGTACTGCGTCATCCCAGCTTTATGAATAAGCAGCGCATCTATGGGCAGGGTCCTGGAGCTGACGATACGTTGCATAAAGCCGAAGCCAAATTGAAGGAATTAAAGTACAAAGTCCGAATGGATAAAAACGGGCTTTTGGCGGAAAAAGGACGATTCTCCAGATGGGGACCGTATGTCAATCATATCGGTTTGATTATTTTCCTCTCTGGTGTCATGTTAAGGATGATTCCCGGGTTTTATGTTGATGAAACACTGTGGCTTCGTGAAGGCGAGACGAGGGCTATTCCCGAAGCCCCAGGCTATTCCTTGGAAAATTTGAAATTTAAGGTAGAAACTTATAACGGCGAAGGAGAAGATGCAAGATTCAGTGAAGCAATTGATCGTGTAGGAACAGTCGTAAAAAATTACCAGACTGATGTTGTGCTGTATCAGCAGCCTGAAGGCAGCTTACCAGGAGCAACGGAGAACTTGGAATTTGTAAAAGAGTATCCATTGCGTGTGAATCAGCCATTAAAGTTTGATGGTTATGCCATGTATCAGATGGATTACAAATTGGATGAACTTAAAACAATGACGTTCGCGTTGACAGACCAACAAACAGAGGAATCGCTGGGAGAATTGACCATTGATTTGATTAATCCCGATGAAAGGTATGAATTGAAGAACGGGTCGACAGTGGAGTTGCTGGGCTATTACCCGAATTTCTCCGGTTTTGAAAATGGAGAACCACAAACGGCAAGCCCACTCCCAGACAATCCGGGTTTTCTTGTTGAGATGACCACACCGACAACACCGAAAGGGGAAACCAGTTTCATTACAATTCAAAATACTATCGAGCCTTTCGGCGACAATCAATATAAATTGACCTTTCAAAGCGCTGAAACACGCAATGTATCCGGTCTGACTGTCCGAAAAGACCGAACCTTACCAATCCTGGGTCTTGGAGGATTTATTTTTATGATAGGGGTGGCGCAAGGGATGTACTTTAACCACCGTCGTTTCTGGTTGCAGCAAACCGACAACGGTGACATCCTGCTTGCGGGACATACCAACAAAAACTGGTACAGTTTGAAGAAAGATCTCGATCAAGTTTCTGAATATGCATTACTTCCTGCTTTTACAGACCAGCAGGAAGACATGGAAAAGGAAGGTAAACCGCAATCATGACATTAACCGCTATCAGCTCAAATTTACTGTACACGGCGTTCATTGCGTATCTAATTGCCACATTCGTGTTTGGAGGGGCCGTCAAAGGGAACAAAAAAGGAACATTCGACTCGGAACAGCGGTGGGGGAAAGCCGCAATTGCCATTACTATTTTTGGTTTCCTTGCAAATCTAGGTTATTTTTTCACCCGATGGACAGTATCCGGGCATGCACCGCTGAGTAATATGTTTGAATTCACGACAGCGTTTGGCATGACGCTGGTCGGAGGATTTATCCTTATCTACTTCCTCTATAAGACAGCAGTGTTGGGGATGGTCGTCCTGCCAGTCGCCTTACTGATTATTGCGTATGCCAGTATGTTTCCGAAAGAAATCAGTCCACTGATTCCCGCACTTCAAACGAACTGGCTGACGATTCATGTCAGCACAGTCGTAATTGCGGAAGGGATATTGGCCATAAGTGCAGCAGCCGGATTAATTTACTTGTTAAAAGTTGTAGACTTGACTAAAAAATCAAAGCAACGGTTTTGGCTGGAGACCATTCTGTATACACTAGTGCTGGTTCTTGGTTTTATCATTTCTAGTTCCTATTTTGCCTTGACGAACTATGAAGCCAATTTTCAGTATGTTAACAAAGACGGACAAGAAGCTTCCGTCACGTATAATATGCCGCCGGTTTTCGGCATGAATGAGTCCGTTCCCGCGACAGAGGAAACCCTAACCCCGTTCATGGAAACCCCGCCGCTGATTGACGCCAGAAAACTGACGACGATCACCTGGTCGTTGTTGGTTGGAACTGTTTTATATGTGTTGATACGCGTGGTTACCCGTCGGTGGATTTCCCAGCTCCTTCAGCCCATGATGAGAAATGTCAGCACCCAATTGATGGACGAAATCAATTACCGAGCCGTTATCATCGGCTTTCCGCTATTCACGTTAGGGGCACTCGTTTTCGCTATGATATGGGCCCAAATTACCTGGTCCCGTTTCTGGGGCTGGGATCCGAAAGAAGTATGGGCATTGATTACGTGGCTCTTCTATGCGGCTTATCTTCACTTGCGACTTGGAAAAGGCTGGCAAGGAGAAAAATCAGCATGGCTGGGTGTAATTGGCTTTGCGATTATTATGTTTAACTTAATTGTCGTTAATCTGATTATTGCGGGATTGCATTCGTACGCGTAAGAAAATTTTTTTCTAGAAATAAAAAGGAACAAAATGGTTAGGACTGTTTTGTTAATCAATATGGCAGTGGTAAAATTTCTTACCGCTACATTGCCTTCTCTTAAAACTCTCTGAATTACTAAAACCTTGGATAGTGTCAGTTGCAGGTGAAATCTTATTTTATATACGATTTATTAGTAACAGGAGCCTATTTACGTAATACATTCGATGAAGAAAAAGGACTCCATGTAAAAGGGAATAATATTAGTAGGCATTTTTTTATTCATGGTGAAGTTAAGAGCATTGTTCACCATAAAAATCGTTTTTTAAAATAATCAAAAACTGTTTAGAAATGAGGCGACTTGGAATCTTTCCTGTCGTTTCATTTTTATTCTGAGAAACTTTAATCTCTTGTTGAAGCATATATCTTTATGAAGTTCATGTAAGTAACCGGTTCTGAATGCTAATGAGTTAACGGTATTCAACACTGAAAGCTGAGAAAAGAAGAAAATTTACAGAACATAATATTGGTTTTTCAACTTCTTCAATAAAGTTTTTAGAGTTTAACAGTAATCTCATACGCAAAACGGTAAAGGAAAAACTATTAGTAAGACTAACTTTAGTATCTAATTTTTCAACTTTTATAAACTGTTTATTCAGGTAATTAGAAACTACAATTACACTACTTTACATGTTATTCAATTAAAAGAAAGTTCGCAAATATCGCAACAATTCACGGTTTAAAAGCTCTGTATGTCCTCAACGTTCCAAGAATGGTTGAAAATTGCCCTGTTTCTTCAATTGCCGCAAATTCGGTTTCTTTCAACAAATCCGGAATGATGCCTTTGACATGTGGTGAAGTGGTTTTAAATCCATCCAAGATTTGGACAGGAAGAAAGGCAGCGCGCATCATCCCATATTGCGGTTTCTCAAAATCAAGAAGATGGAACTGGCCGCCCGATTTGAGTACCCGACGAACTTCTTCAAACGTTTCCTTCTTCTTCTCCAGTGTCAGATGGTGGATGAACAAACTGGTAAAGACATGATGAAACAGGTTAGTCGAAAAGGGGAGCTGATCCGAAAAACCTTCCTCAAAAAGGATTGAATTAGCCCGGTTTTCTTTCATTTTACTATTCGCGATGGCTAGGATTTCCGGATCGGCATCGACACCAATCACTTGTATACCCGGTTGGGATTGCTGAAGTAAAAGGGCAAGCGTCCCAGTGCCGCAAGCCAAATCCATTACTTGTTCACCAGGTTGAAGGGAAGCTTGGTTGACCAGCTTCATTTTCATCTTTTTTTCTTGCATGCCCCATTCAATTAACGGATCATAGAAGCGAGTCAGCCAATGATATTTGAGTGCCGGTATATAGGCTTTCTTTTGGGGGATCTTCATGGAAGTCGCCTCCTCTTTTTAGGTGGGTTTATTCGAATTCGATTACCAAATCAACCGTTTCTCGGTCAGTGGTTGTCGGCAATTGGTAGGATTGCTGATATTTCTCATGTCCTTTGCCGGTGATCACAATCCAATCACCTTCTCTGCTTTCATCGATCGCTTTCTGAATGGCGAGTGTACGGTCTGGAATGATGTTTCCTTTAAGATTGCCGTAGCCCTCATTTAATTGATTTAAGGCTTTCACCATAGTGCTTTGAGAAACCGTATTCAGGTCATCCAACGTCAAAATGTACTGGTCACTCAATTCAGCGGCTAAAGACACCATGGCGCTTCGCTTGCTGGGGTCTCGATCACCTCGAAAGCCGAAAATATGGATGATTCTTTGGGCGCCCTGCAGTTTCGCAGTCTTCAAGCAGTAAGAAATGGCATCCGGGGTATGGGCATAGTCCACAACAACAATCGAGCCATTGGCTAGTCTGGTGATTTCAAATCGGCCTTCCACCCCCTGAAAAAGCGGAATGGAATTCAAGAGCTTTTCTTTAGGAATACCCAACAGTCTTGAAGTTCCATATGCCATTATAGTATTGTACATATTGTGTATTCCATCTATCGCGGAGTTTATTTGATACGTTTCGTTCTGTTCTTTCACAATAATAGAATTGGTCAGTGAATTGAATTGGACAACGCTTAAACTGTAATCAGCGGATTTGCCTATCACATACACCGATTTCCCATCCCTTCGCAGGATCTCCAAGAGCTTTCGCCCCCACGCATTGTCCCCATTCACCACTGCGGTTCCACGTTCTTTCAACTGATTGAACATCAATACCTTCGTCTGGAAGTACTCCTCCATGGAACCGTGATAATCCAAGTGTTCATGATGAAGATTAGTAAACAGGCCGTAATCAAATTCAATCCCTTCCAAACGGTATTGGGCTAATCCGTGAGAAGAAACTTCCATAATAATGACATCATCCTCACTGATAGATAACAGTTGATGCAGAGCTAGTGAATTTGGCGTGGTGTTGGCAGTTTTTATTTTTTTTCCATTGATTATGTTTTGGATGGTTCCGATAACGGAACAAGATATCCCGTTGCTTTCTAAAAAGTGCTGCAGCATATAGCTTGTGGTCGTTTTCCCGTTGGTTCCTGTAATGCCAATCATCACTTTCTGGTTAGATGGGTGGCCATAGAAGTTCCTCGCCATCCTGCCAAGGGTTTTGCGGCTATTTGCAACTTGGAGATAAGGGACGGATAAACCGGTGATAGCCTGTTCCCCGATGACAATTACAGCCCCTTTTTCAACTGCCTGTTCAATATACAGATGGCCATCACTTTCAAAACCTTCAATGGCGATAAATGCAAACCCTTCTTCCACTACCTTGGAGTTGTCGGCAATACCTTGGATGTCTAATTCTAAAGTTCTGGAATCTAATCGGGTGACCAGATCGAGTTCATGCAAAAGTTGACTTGTTTTCATTGATTGGGTAACCTCTCTCAAACAATTTAAATTCGATTCATTCTATATGATGGATGTTGAGAAAATGTGCAGAATTCGAACCGATAAGCTTAACAAGAAAAACTTAATTTTCTTGTAACAAAACTGAAACTCATCGAGTTTCAGTGGAAATAAAAACCTACTTCCTCATTTCAATAAAAAACCCGAGATCTTGTAGACAAGATCTCAGGCTTTATCGATTTTATTTACCTGACAATTCACTTTCGGTTACCCATTTGTGATTGGTAACCGGTTCCCCGCCAGTCGTAGGTGTGAAATCGACCATATAGACGGTTGTGTCCTCGATTGAATCAATGGTAGCCGTTGCGCCGTCCATGCCCTCCATGTGATCAGCGGCTATTGTTGCTTCATCGCCCGGTTTCAAGGTTAGGTCTCCCGGATTTTCAAGTTCCTCGTGAATCACCCATTTGTGGTTTTCAACTGGTTCCCCGCCGGTAGTCGGCGTATAGGTCAAAGCATAAGCCGTTGTATCATAAGCGCCGACAATCGTGGCTTCGGCCCCTTTCATTCCTTCCATATGATCCGTTTCAATGATGGCCTGACTTCCGACTTCATAAGTTGGATTTTCTGCCTCTGCTAGATCCTCAGGAACTTCACCTGAGCTGGAGTGGTTCATCCCTCCCATATCCATATCTTCATCAGAATCCATATTCATGTCTTCACTAGAATCCATTTCCATTTGTTCGTCGTTTTCAGCCGGATTCATTCCTTCGTCGTTACTATTGCAAGCAGCTAGCGTAAATGCAGCTAAGAGCGACATCGTTCCCATCATAAACTTCTTTTTTATCATCGTTTATCCCTCTTTCTTTTATAATCTCTTTTTACTTTACCCAATAAGTATGCAAATCCAGTGCAGGAATGATGACATTTAGTTGTATAAAGAGTTAAATAGCTAAAAAGGTTAGAAGAATCTGCACAGAAAGTCGAAACTTTTTAGGTAAACTTAAAGATAATCGATTGGAATAGGATAAAATAAATTGAGCAAGAAAGTGGAGGAAATAAAAAATGATTAAAAAGAAATTTGCGTTGATTACGGTAATGGCTGGATTCTTTATAACGGGATGCACCAATAGTGGCGATGAAGCGTTTGAAGTTCCGTTTGAGGGTGAATTGAGCCATGTTCATGGAATAGGCTACGCTGGAAATGATAATGGGCTGTATTTTGCCTCTCACAGCGGCCTAAAGATTTATCGGGAAGGTGATTGGTTTGAAACATCGGATAATTTCCATGATTACATGGGATTTAATGCAGTAGACGAAGGGTTTTATACTTCGGGACATCCAAGTGCTGATTCTGATTTGCCCAATCCACTTGGAATTCAGCGCAGTTTGGATGGAGGAAGATCCTTGGAGCGTATCGCGTTTGAAGGAGAAACCGATTATCATGCCATGGCCGTCGGATATAATAGCCATGACATTTTTCTGTTGAATCCAGCGAAAAATTCCCAATTGGAAACGGGTTTCCATAAAAGCACGGACGAAGGAAAAACTTGGGAGGCAGTGAATGCTGCAGGATTGGAGGGTGAAGTTTCTGCGTTGGCTCTTCATCCAACCGATTCCAGCTTAGTTGCCGCAGCTACTTCTACTGGGATCTATGTATCGGAAGATGGAGGAGAAAACTTTGAACTCGTGACTCAGGAAAGCGAGCGGGGGACAGCTGTTTTCTTCGATGAAGATTCGCTGTTTTTTGCAAGCTATGGTACTGGCCCGTCATTGATGAAATATACGGTGGAAACTCAAGAAGAAGAGATGCTGAATTTACCGGATCTCAAAGAAGACGGAATAGCCTTTATCTTCCGAAATCCAAATGACACCAAAGAACTTGCGTTTTATACCTTGCAAGGACAAGCCTTTTTATCAGAAGATGATACAAAGACCTGGCTTCCATTGCTTGAAGACGGAAATGTCCAATAAATACGGGGATATAGGCGAATGGAATAACCTAGTGAATCTTGTAGATTCAACTGTTTTTTAGTGGTTTGCAAATCGATTAACCAGTTTGGTCATAAAGGAGGTTGCGATGTTTAATAGACTGTCATTAAAAATTGGTTTGCTGTTTTTTGTCTTTATTGTCATCATTGAATCGATTTTGTTTCTGACTTTGTATTTCACCTTTGTGAACGACCGGGTGGATGAAGTGATGGACAATTTATTAGCCAGAGGAAATACCCATAGTGAAGTTTTGGAAGACAGTTTCGAACAAACCACATTGAACCATGTCGGTATGATGGAATCAGCATCTGATTTCATTGTGATTATTACGGATGTAGAAGGAAACCGGCTAGTGAATTCTGACTTGATTGAATCTGAAATGACCGAAGTGCTCAACCATACGGACTTTGATGAAATTCCGACAGATGGAAGAATCGTGGAAGAGCAATGGAAGGAGAAAAAGTACATTGCCACGGACAGTCCGATTACCATCAACGGAGAACACCAAGGACATGTCTTTATGTTTGCGGAAACGAGCCATATTAAACAAATCGTCGATCATTTAACAGAGCAGTTCTTAGTAATAGGGCTGGTTGCCATTTTTCTGACAATTTTTACCATTTTGGTGTTGTCCCGATTGATTACACTGCCGTTGATCCGCATGAAGGAAGCGACCGAGCAACTGAGTAAAGGAAACAACCACGTCAAACTCAATATGGAACGGAAGGACGAATTGGGCGAGTTGGCGAATGCGATTACCACTTTATCAGATGATCTGGATCGTTTAAAAACGGCGCGGAATGAGTTTTTAGCCAGTATCTCGCATGAACTGCGGACACCGCTTACCTATATCAAAGGGTATGCTGATATTGTGAGCCGATCAACCACTTCCCCGCAAGAACAAAAGGAATATATCGGTATTATCCGGGAAGAGACGACACACTTAACCGGGTTAATCCAGCAATTGTTTGAATTAGCTAAGATGGATCACAACCAGTTCTTGATAAAAAAAGAGAACTTTTCACTGGCCATGCTCTTTAACAGTGTCAGTGGCCTGGTTCGGCCGGCCTTTGATGAAAAAAACATTTCGTTGTCGGTCAGTTGCGATCAGGAAATTATCGCTGTTGTCGATCCGGAACGTTTCCAGCAAGTGTTGTTAAATGTATTGGATAACGCCAAAAAACATTCTGGAGAAGGGACCAAGGTGACTCTCCAGGGTATGCAAAATGAAGAAACAATTAGCATCAGCGTGATTGATGAAGGAGAAGGCATACCGGAAGAAGATCTGCCTTTCGTGTTCGAACGGCTGTACCGGGTGGAAAAATCAAGGTCCAGACAAAGCGGTGGAAGTGGTCTTGGATTAGCGATTGCCAAAGAAATCGTTGAATCACACGGGGGACATATTTCCATTGAAAGTGAACGAGGGAAAGGGACGACGGTCCTGATTGAATTGGAGAGGGGGAATTCTCATTTATAAAGTGCTGTTAGTGGACGATGAACAACGGATGCTGGATTTAGTTGCGTTGTACCTGAGACCACATAATTATCATTGTAAAAAAGCGCTCGGAGCATACGAAGCTCTCTCCTATTTGAAAGAAGAGGAAGTTGACATCATCTTATTGGATGTCATGATGCCCGAAATGGATGGATGGTCGCTTTGCCGAGAAATCAGGAATTTTTCAGATGTGCCAATTATTATGCTGACAGCGCGAGAGCAGCAAGAGGATGTTATCAAAGGGTTAAAACTGGGGGCGGATGACTACATTACCAAACCTTTTGATGAGGAAGAGCTACTCGCGCGCATGGAAGCTCTATTGCGGAGAAGAACCCCGGTGAAGTTCATTGAAGTAAACGGATTGCTTTGGGAAGGAGATCGGTTCGAACTTTCGTTCAAGAAGGAGCCAATCAAGTTAACCCCGAAAGAATTCGCCATGATGGGGCTCTTAATGGGAAATCCGAACAAGGTCTTTGCGAGGGAACAATTGATTGATTTAATCTGGGGATTTGATTCAAAAACAGAGGGAAGAACCATCGATTCACATGTTCGAAATGTACGAGAAAAAATTCGGCAAGCCGGGTTTCCGATTGACGAGCATTTTCTTACGGTCTGGGGTATTGGATACAAGTGGATCAATATGCCATAACTAGTTGTAACAAAACAAAGCCCCCGTACAAAAGATTCTTTTGTACGAGGGCTTTGTTAAAATCTTACGCTATATTTCTGCACGCTTCGGCACATCTGTGGCAAGCTTCCGCGCAGCGTTTGCAGTGTTCGTGATGATCTGCATGTTTATCGCATTCGTTGCCACAAGCTTCACATATTTCTGCGCATACTTGTGCCAATTGTGAAACAAACGGCGAGTTTCTGGTGATTGCATGTTCTAAAAATGCGCAGATATCGGCGCATTCCCGGTCTAATCGAATACACTGAGCCATCATCTTGACATCTTCTTCCTGCAGACAAGCGTCAAAACAGTGATTACATTCCGCTGCACAATCGTGCAAGGCCTGAATGAGTTCTTGGTGTTGTTCGTGTGCCATTCCTAAAACCTCCATTTTTGTATTTGTGCTTCCCAGTTAAAGTTCCCGTTGTTTTTATAATTAAACGAAAATTTAGAAACTCCATAGAAACTGCACAATTTTCATTTCCATCCATGCAAGTGCATTGGTGGTTAAAACAGTTAACCATCTTAATTTTTAAGCTTTTCTACTCATCAATTGAAAACAGTAAAAGGGGGATATCTACCGTAAATTAAAGTAGTGAAAGAGCTGCTGCTATAAAGTGAAATCTTCACAGAATCCGTTACTTTGACGAAAACTCTTAAACAACGTATAATACGGGCGCAGGGTATATTTGAGGAGGAATGAACCAATGGAAAAAACGTTGAAGACAACGGTACAACCCAATAAAGAACAACTATTGAATCGGTTGAAGCGGATTGAAGGACAAGTTCGTGGCGTTCATCAAATGGTGGAAAACGATCGTTACTGTGTGGATATTTTGCATCAAGTAAGCGCAATCCAATCAGCCATGAATAGAGTATCACTCGCTTTGCTGGAAGATCATACGCATCACTGTGTAACAAAAGCCATCAAAGAAAACAAAGGCGAAGAAGCAATTAGTGAACTTATGGACGTTATGAAAACCATGACAAAATAAAATAATTGAAAAAATAGTTGTTATACCCGTAGAGGGTATGTTAGGGTTTAACTAATATTATTCTTGGGGGTGAAAAGTATGAATGAAAAATTGAAAGTACAAGGTATGTCTTGTGGCCACTGCGTGAATGCAGTTGAAACAAGCGTCGGTGAAATCCAAGGTGTCTCGAGCGTAAAAGTAGACTTGGGAAAAGGCGAAGTAGCAGTTGCTTATGATGAAACCAAAACGTCATTGAATGAAATTCAAGAGGCAATTGAGGAGCAAGGCTATTCCGTTGCCTAACTTTTTTAGCTATCTAGTAATTAGAAGATAAGGTCATACCCCGCGTGTGACCTTTCTTTTTCAAAAAGATATACCCCGGCATAGTATGGGAGGGATAAAGATGAAGACCAAAGAAAAAACATTGCAGATCAGCGGCATGACTTGTGCTGCGTGTGCGAACCGGATTGAAAAAGGGCTTTCGAAAATCGAGGGCGTTGAAAAAGCAAACGTCAATTTTGCATTGGAACGCTCCACAATTGTATATGATCCGGATAAAACGAATATCCAGGAGTTCAAAGAGAAAGTCGGAAAGCTTGGCTATAATGTGGTCGAAGAGAAAGTGGATTTTGATGTTTCAGGGATGACTTGCGCAGCATGTGCCAGCCGGATTGAAAAAAGGGTCAGTAAAATGGACGGTATTTCAAGCGCGAATGTCAATTTTGCTTTAGAGAAAATTACGGTGAGTTATGACGCAAATCAAGTCACGCCTTCGGACATGATGGAAACAGTCAAGAAGCTCGGGTATGACCTTATCCCAAAACAAGACAGCGAAAATAAGCTGGATCATAAAGAACAGGAGATTCGTTCTCAGACGAGGAAATTTTTACTGTCACTGGTACTGACGCTTCCGTTGGCCTGGACAATGATTAGTCATTTCGAATTTTTATCTTTTTTATATTTGCCAATGTTTCTGATGAACCCTTGGGTTCAGTTGGCGTTAGCGGCCCCGGTACAATTCATTGTCGGAGCACAATTCTATAAGGGTGCGTTTAATGCGCTTCGAAACAAAAGTGCGAACATGGATGTGCTTGTCGCCCTTGGAACAAGTGCTGCGTTTTTCTATAGTCTCTTCTTGACGATAGAATGGGCAACTGCGGGAAGTATGGGAATGGCAGAGCTATATTATGAAGCTTCTGCTGTAATTATTACCTTGATTGTACTTGGCAAGCTATTTGAGGCCCGGGCAAAAGGAAAAACAAGCCAAGCCATACAAAAGCTTTTGGGGCTGCAGGCAAAAACAGCGCGCCTCCTGCGAGATGGCATGGAAGTGGAGGTGCCAATTGCACAAGTGGTAGCTGGCGACACTCTATTAGTTAAGCCGGGTGAAAAAATACCGGTTGATGCGCAAGTGTTGGAAGGACAATCAGCAGTAGATGAATCGATGCTAACCGGGGAAAGCATGCCGGTCGATAAAATAAGTGGGGATACAGTCATCGGAGCAACCATCAACAAAAATGGCTCGCTGAAGTTGCAGGCTGTGAAAGTTGGCAAAGATACTGCACTCGCTCAAATTGTAAAAGTCGTTGAAGATGCACAGGGTTCTAAAGCGGATATCCAACGTTTAGCAGATAAAATTTCCGGCATCTTTGTGCCAATCGTTGTCGGAATTGCGGCTGTGACATTTCTGATCTGGTATTTTGTCGTGTCACCTGGCGATTTCCGCGCAGCACTTATCCCAACCATCTCTATCCTTGTCATTGCTTGTCCATGTGCTCTCGGTCTAGCAACACCGACATCGATTATGGCTGGCTCTGGCCGGGCTGCAGAAATGGGTTTGCTGTTTAAAGGTGGAGAACACCTGGAAAATACACAATCCATTGACACCATCGTGTTGGATAAAACCGGAACCGTAACAAAAGGAGAGCCAGCACTAACGGATGTTGTGGTTACAGGCGGTTTCCCCGAAGCTGAACTGCTTCAGTTGATTGGTTCAGCAGAAAGTGCTTCGGAACATCCGCTGGCACAAGCCATAGTCAACGGTGCAAAAGAAGCAGGCTATGAGCTTTCGAATCCCACTGAATTTGAAGCATTGCCAGGATACGGCATTCATGCAGTCGTGGATGGCAAAGAACTGCTTGCAGGTACACGGAAACTGTTGACTCAGCATGAAGTTGCGTTTACGGAATTAGAAACACTTATGGAACAGCTGGAAAGTGAAGGGAAAACCGCGATGCTTGTCGCAGTGAATAAACGAGCAGTCGGTGTTGTGGCAGTGGCAGATACGGTCAAAGAGACATCGAAAGAAGCGGTCAGCCGATTGCAGAAGCTAGGAATCGACGTGATTATGCTGACAGGCGATAATAGCCGCACTGCACAAGCCGTGGCAAAACAGGTGGGCATTACAAACGTCATTTCGGAAGTCCTGCCGGAAGAAAAGAGCGATGAGATTAAGAAACTGCAGGCGCAGGGCAAAAAAGTGGCCATGGTTGGTGATGGGATTAATGACGCACCGGCACTGGCGACTGCGGATATCGGCATGGCTGTCGGAACAGGCACGGATATTGCGATTGAAGCGGCAGATATTACGCTCATGCGTGGAGATCTGAATAGCGCAGCGGATGCGATTATCATGAGTCGCAAAACGATGCGCAACATTAAACAGAATCTATTTTTCGCGTTTATTTATAACACCATCGGTATTCCAATTGCAGCAATCGGGCTTCTTGCTCCTTGGGTAGCAGGAGCTGCAATGGCGTTCAGTTCAGTATCCGTTGTTTTGAATGCCTTGCGCCTACAACGAACGAATTTACTAAAATAAGATAACCCAAACCCTGGTTCTAATGAAATTAACTGGAGTTTGGGCTATTTTTCTGTAGTTTCTCCACAGTTTCTCGAAAAAGATTGTATAAACTGAAAATCAAAGAATTGCCACAGCTGGTTTAGAGTCGTTAGCTGTAACTACCTCGAAATATCCATGCCAAGCCGGTAATTTGGCTATCAATATAGAGAAGATAAGGTTGGTTTAGAAGGATATTGATCATACGATATGAGGAGAGATATTAATGAAGAAAAATCAAAATCAACACAGTTCTCATGAACATTTAGATTCAACTGAACAGGATCATCATCATTCAGAACATCATCACGACGAACCCACGATCCAGGAAGAGAATGCGGATGGGAAATCTGGGGGCCATGACCATCACGGACATCACGGACATGGCGATATGGTGGAAGATTTCAAAAAACGGTTCTTTATTTCATTGATTCTGACGCTTCCGATTCTGGCATTATCCCCGATGATCCAGCATTTCATGGGAGTTGATTGGCGCTTTGGCAATGATATGTACCTGTTATTTGGCCTATCGACTATCGTTTTCTTTTATGGGGGATGGCCGTTTCTAACCGGTGGCATCAGCGAGTTGAAAGACAGAAACCCTGGCATGATGACCTTAATTGCTCTGGCCATTACGATTGCTTATGGTTACAGCACCATGGTGGTCTTCGGTTGGGATGGCAATCAGCTGTTCTGGGAACTGGCCACGCTGGTCGTCATCATGTTGCTCGGACATTGGATTGAAATGCGTTCGATCATGGGGGCTTCCAATGCACTTGAACAGCTGATTCAGTTGATGCCAAACGAAGCACATAAATTGGACGACAATAACCAAGTCCAGGAT
Organism: uncultured Planococcus sp.; assembly: GCF_947501725.1. NCBI lineage: Bacteria > Bacillati > Bacillota > Bacilli > Caryophanales > Caryophanaceae > Planococcus > uncultured Planococcus sp. The sequence goes on from NZ_CANMXD010000007.1 coordinate 127,039, forward strand.
GTGCCGTTATCCGAAATCAAAAATAAAGATCGGTTGCTGGTTAAACCGGGTGAAAAGATTCCGGTAGATGGCTTAATTGTGGAAGGGAAATCCACAGTGGATGAATCCATGCTAACCGGAGAATCCATGCCCATCGACAAAACAGAAGGCGATGATGTCATCGGCGGTTCGGTGAACAAGGAAGGTTCCCTGACTGTGGAAGTGGAGAAAACCGGGCAAGAGTCCTACTTATCGCAAGTGATCAAGATGGTCAAAGAAGCGCAGGAATCCAAATCCAGAACACAGGACTTGACGAATCGTGCAGCCAAATGGCTGTTTTATCTGGCGATAGTGGCAGGTCTTGCAACATTCTCTGCATGGCTGCTGCTCGGTTACTCCTTGGATATTGCGGTTGAACGCATGGTGACGGTCATGGTCATTACATGTCCTCATGCATTGGGATTAGCGGCGCCGCTTGTCGTAGCAGTTTCGACTTCCATATCGGCAAAAAAAGGCTTATTGATCCGAAATCGGACCGGCTTCGAAGATGCCCGTAACTTGAATGCCGTCGTTTTTGATAAAACAGGAACGTTAACAAAAGGAGAATTCGGCGTCACAAATATTGTGCCAAACGGCGAGTACACAAAAGAAGACGTTTTAAGGTTTGCTGCTGCTATCGAACAGAATTCGGAGCACCCAATTGCGACTGGCATTGTGAATTCAGCAAAAGAAAAAGGAATCGAATTAGGAAGAGTCAGTGATTTTGAATCGATTACTGGAAAAGGCATTCAAGGGCAAGTAGATGGTCAGAAAGTTAACGTTGTCAGCCCCGGTTATATGAACAGCAACAAGCTAAGCTACAATCAGCAACAGTTCACTGAACTATCAGAAGAAGGAAAAACGGTCGTGTTTGTATTAGTGGAAGATAAACTTGCCGGAATGGTTGCCCTTGCCGATATGGTCCGTGAAACGGCCAAAGAAGCCGTTGCGACATTGAAGGAACAGGGCATTCATTCTATTATGCTGACAGGCGACAACAAGAAAGTGGCAGATTGGGTAGCAAGACAAGTGGGCATCGACGAAGTCTATGCAGAAGTATTGCCGGATGACAAAGCCAATCAAATCAAGAAAATCAAAGAAAAAGGCTGGAAAGTGGCGATGACCGGAGATGGTGTAAATGATGCACCGGCACTTGCAACAGCCGATCTCGGAATCGCTATCGGGGCTGGGACTGATGTCGCCATGGAAACGGCAGATGTGATTCTTGTTCGAAGCAATCCGAACGATGTGGTTGCATTGATGGATTTATCGAAAAAGACCTATCGGAAAATGGTGCAAAATTTATGGTGGGCCACTGGATACAATATTTTCGCGATTCCGCTGGCTGCGGGTGTCCTAGCTCCCTGGGGAATTGTGGTCAGTCCTGCGATTGGCGCCGTATTCATGAGTTTAAGCACCATCATTGTCGCCATCAATGCAAAACTTTTAAAAGCATAAAATTATTGTATGTAGGAAAGTTAGAATTTGACGGAAGTTGCATTCAAGAGACTATTTAACTTAAGGAGGGGTGAAATGAAAATTCAAATCATATGTGAGAACTGTAGCACAATTGCGGAATTTCTCCCTCGCCGCAAAGATGAAAAAGTGGGTATCCGAACAGTAAATCAGAAATTTCTCGTAGGCGTGAGCTGGAAGAACGAAGTTATTGAGAACTTTCAAGAAGATTTCATCGACAAATTGGGCAAGGCCACTTCAAACGAGGAACGAAAAGAAATCTTAGAGACCGGGATAGCAAGGAATACGTTTGCTGAAACCGTCGATTTTGAATTGAGTTTCACCTGCAGAGGATGCGGGGATCGGATTACCTTAAATGACTTTCAATTAATCGATCTTATTGGATTTTAAATGAAGTATAAGAATCGATTAAAAACACCATACAGATGAGTTATCAAGTTTTATCAAAAGTTCTTTCAGAGTCATACATTAAAGAGCATCTTCAGCTATGTATTAGCTGAAGATGCTCTTTTTCAATAAGTGGAAGCATGGACTGTATGATGCTCGCAAGCACCATTTCTGACAACGTACAGATAGCAGTGTTAAAGCAAATAACAGACGAATATAATATATGGTTATGACAATTATCAAGACAAGTGGAAGGTGCTTTTAAGAAACAGTCATAGTGGAGGTGGCTATTCTTAACCAATACAAAGTACGTACATTTACCTATTTAACTCAGTCTCGATAATTTCTCCATAAGTTTCCCTTATTATAAGAAGAGTTTTGAGACGCTATTATTTCTTGCAAATTAGATTGCAATTTTTTTAGAAAGCTAAATTGATCTATTGAAAATTGAAGCAACTTTTGAGCTGAAGTGTGATAACAAATAAATAGCAACGAGAACCTTTAAGAAAAAACTGATGAGTTACCATATATAGAGTGATGATTGTTGCCGATTAGGATAAATCTTGATTTCTAATGGGCAATAACTAAATAATGAACATCCGGAAGGGGAATATGAAGGTGAACTTGAAATCGAAATGGATGGTGACCGGTGTTTCAACTGTGTTAGCCCTCACCATGTACTTGCCAACAACGAATGCAGATACGTTAAGCGAACTTGAAAAAAAGCAGCAGGAAACGGAACAGAAAAAAAGTGAATTAGATTCTGGAATTAACGAAAAATCAAATGCAATCAGCGAAAATCAAACGAAGTTAACCGGAATTATGACGAAAATCACGGAACTGGATAATAAAATCAAAGAAACTGAATTCAAAATTACTGCAGTTCAAGAAGAAATCGATCAAACGAAAAGTGAAATTGATGAGTTGAAAAAATCAATTGAAGAACTCGAGGAGAAAATTGACGAGCGAACAGAGTTGCTTAAGGAGCGTGCCCGTGCCATTCAAATGAGTGGCGGATCGGTGGATTACATAGATGTCTTGCTTGGTGCTAATAGCTTTATTGATTTTATCGACCGGTTCTCTGCCGTGAATACATTAATTGAAGCAGATCGAGAAATTATGCTGCAACAAGCGCAAGACAAAGAACTTTTAGCTGAACAGAAAGCCGAAGTGGAAACGAAGCTCACCGCACAAAGAGAACGCCAAACGGAGCTTCAAGAGCTTCAAAATTCACTTGCCTCTCAAAAAAGCGAGCAAAATGGGCTAGTGAAAGAGCTGACAGCGGAACAGAACCGATTAGCGAGTGCAAAATCCGAATTGGAAAATCGATTTGAAGAAGAAATAGAAATCAGTGTGGATTTGGAGAAACAAATCGTGGCTGAGCAAGCCCGTCTCGCTGAATTGGCAAGGATAGCGGAAGAAGAACGACAACGGAAATTAGCCGCCGAAGAAGAACGACAGCTTCAAGCGGCGGCTGAAGCCGAAAAACAGCGCCAAGCAACCGCTAAAAAGGAAGCGGAGGAAGAACGTGCGGCGGCAGACCGCAAAGCGACAATTGCATCAAAAAATACTGACGACGCGAATGCTTCAAGTATAATAAGACCTGTCGAAAAGCCGGAATCTAGTTATACAGCCCCTGTAGCTACAACAAGCTCTCCCTTTATCAGACCGGCAGCAGGCCGGCATACATCCGGATTTGGCGGTCGGGACATCGGGGATGGGGCTGAAACGCATTTAGGGTACGACATTGCTAATGTAACGAACACACCTATCGTGGCAGCAGCAGAAGGTTTTGTATCCTATGCCGGTGTAATGGGGGGATATGGAAATGTCGTGATTGTTACTCATTCAATTAATGGACAGACTCACGCGACAGTTTACGCACATATGAATTCCATCAACGTCTCGGTCGGCCAGTCTGTTTCACAAGGGCAGCAAGTCGGAGGCATGGGGAATACGGGACGTTCTACAGGAACCCATCTGCATTTTGAAGTTCACGTAGGGCCTTGGAACGGTGCACGTTCGAATGCTGTAAATCCAGCCCAGTATATTAGGTGACCCTGTAAACAATCGGCATTTTCTACTATGCCGATTGTTTTTTCTTCTATACAATCTTAATGGAAGCGAGGTCCAATCATATTGCCAAGAACTCAAGCAAACACTAAAAAAAGCAAGAAGAAGATGTCTGCATTAACAGGTTTATACTATTTGGCACTTTTTCTCTCTACTTCTCTCCTGGTCATTGCTTTGGCGTTGATATACTTCAATATAGAAGGAAATGACCGTGAAAATTTTGAGTCGGATGATCTAAAATCTCAAGCAACATCCGATTTGACTTCATCAAATTTTAACTTTCAACTCCTTAAGCCGGCAGATGGAACCACTGGTTCTTCAAACGGCATTCTCAATTCGGAAGAGGGTACCACATTACATGCGGAGCAACTAACAAGAGATGAATTTCAACCTGCCATGAAAGATCTGTTTAAAGACAGGGATCTTTCTCCAGAGAATGTCGAAGATATATTTGGAAATATAAGTTCCTCAGATAAACTAAACACAGGGCACTCGACTTTCGGTAGAGAGGTCATTTACATTTATCACTCGCACAGCAGAGAAGCTTTTTTACCTTATTTAAAAAAGACAGATCAACCAGAAGATGCCTATCATTCAAAAGCCAACATTACGTTGGTTGGCGAGATGTTGGGAAAATCCTTGGAACGAAGAGGCTTAGGGACAACAGTCAATTCTACTGACATCGTTCAAGAATTGGATTCAAAAGGACTAGACTATGGCAGTTCTTATGCTGTTTCGGGAGAACACGTGAAGACAGCTCAAAAAGAAAACAGTGAATTGGAGATTTTCTTGGATATACACAGGGATTCATTGCGCAAAGATTCTACCACTATCGAACTGAATGAAGAAGGTTATGCGCGGCTGTTATTTGTAGTTGGAACAGGCCACAAGGAATTCGAAAAGAATCTAGCATTCACGGAAGATTTACATCAACAGCTTGAAATTGAATATCCGGGATTGTCCAAAGGAATACTTGAAAAAGACAGCAGCCAAGGGAACGGTGTCTACAATCAGAATCTGTCTCCCAACTCAGTCATTGTTGAAATTGGCGGAGTCGATAATACGGTAGAAGAACTTCACCGTACAGTAGAAGCGTTGGCTGATGTGTTAAGCGATTCTTATTGGCATAGAGAAAAGTAAGTCAGATATTGAGTTGACATATGAGGGATTATCGGAACTACTTTCCCTCTAGAAATCTTTTAAGACAATTAGTATGCCAAGAAGATAGTGGAAGAGTAAGCAGTTTATAAATAGTCTTCAGTTCTTCATGATTTTTGGCATTGTCATGATTTCAACAATTGTTGTACAATGAATTAAAGACAACAATTGTTGTTAATGGAGGTTGGGACAATGTATGAATTAGATGACCTGTTCGATATCCTAAAACGCAACAAGATCACTACGAACAAGGAAAGTGTCCGGCGCTGGCTTCGGCAAGGGAAAATCGTCGGAACCAAAGGAGGCGGGCCAAAGAAGAACGGCTGGCAGGTGAGCGAAGAAGCATTGGAAAGCTTCTTGAAGGAACGGCTGCCAGAGAATGTTGAGTTAAAACCAACAGAAGTCACAACAAATGTTGTGTTATCTGAGGCCGAACAAGAACAGTTGCGTGAAGAAGGGCGGCAAGAGATTTTTTACCGACTGGCTGCAAACCACATCTGGGAAGGTCGTTTTGTTTTTAAGAAAAAGTTCATTACTGACTGTCTGGATCACCGACGTCTCGAAAATCGTTCGCTTCGTGCTTATATCCTAAACCGAATAATGGAGCATAAACGCGGTCACGCGACGCCGGGAGTAGTATATATACTGGATACCTTCGACTTTGAAGGGAATCGTCTGAAGTTTGACTCGGATTTCAGTGGAAGAGAAGAGCAGATTGTCTTTTCACTAATTGAATACCTGCGGAATGAATACCGAGATCCACATAGAAGAAGAGAAGGGTACGAGTAACAGGAAAGCGAACCCTTGTCCTCACTTTACATATGTTCGCAAAATATCAATTTAACGAACATATAAAGTAAGCATATGATAAAATAAAGGGTATTAAGGCAGTTCGCATCAATTTTACTGAAATTAAGCAATAGTTCCTTTCATCCCATAAAAAGCAGGTGTTACAAAATGAGCCCATTTAATCGCGTCGATGAATTAAAAACACAATTAGATCAACACCGGCCGCTACCCGCCGCTGCAGTCAAAAACCTGCGCGATGTCTACCGGGTAGAATGGACGTATAATTCGAATGCCATCGAAGGAAATACATTATCATTGATTGAAACCAAAGTAGTAATGGAAGATGGCTTAACAATTGGCGGCAAACGGCTGCAGGAGCACTTCGAAGTCATCAATCATGCCGAAGCGATTAGTTTTATCGAGGAACAGGTCAATCAGACCGAGCCGTTGGATGAGCGTACACTAAAGACAATTCATCATTTGATTTTAAAGAACATCGACGATGAAAACGCGGGTAGATATCGCTCCATCAACGTGAGAATCTCCGGTAGTCAGCATGAACCACCGCATTTTCTGCAGGTGGCGAACGATATGCAAGAGCTTTTCGCCTGGTATGAGCAAGAGAAAGACCGTCTGCATCCAGTGGAGCTGGCCGCATTGTTTCATTTTAAATTCGTCTATACTCATCCCTTTGCAGATGGCAATGGCCGGACGGCGAGGTTGCTAATGAATTTGATTCTCATGGGTCATGGCTTCCCTCCCGCTATTGTCAAAGCGGAAAACGCCCAACGCTTAACGTATTACGAAACGTTGGAAACCGCGAGCATACAAGGCAATACACTGCCTTTCATCGAGTTAATTACACAATGCGTGGAAGAAAGTTTAACGACGTACTTAAAAGCGATTTTATAGGAGTGGTTTCTTTAACTTCTTAATTTTCTAGAAAAAGTACTTCCCATCTCTATATATTCGTTTAAATTACATTTTGCGAACATATAGAAATACATAACCAAAAGGAGGCCAATAGAATAATATGGCATTGACACCTGAAGAGCTTCAAGTTCTCCAACGGATTGAAAAACAACTAAAGAGCACGCCCTTCTATGTCGTAGAGTATGTCCGTTCCAAAAAACGGGCTGGTCTTTCAGACGATACCTTGTTGCAGTATCTCTACCGTTATCAGCATTTCTTCCAGTGGCTGCTTCGTGAAAACCTGACTAAGGTAAAAGATGTGAAATCTATCCCCCTTACCGTTTTAGCAGAATTGAAGAAACACGATATTGAACTATATATCGAATTCCTAAAGGAAGAATCCATCTTGCATGAGAAGACATCTGTGAGGAAGCGGGGCCAGGCAGTTGTTGCCCTTTCCGTTAACGCGTTAAAGTCACTCTTTAATTATCTTACTAAAGAGACCGAAAATGAAGACGGAGAATCGTACTTCTACCGCAATGTTATGAGCAAGATTGTACTGCACAATAAAAAAGAGACGGCCAGCCGACGCGCGCAGAAAATCAGTTCCGTTATTCTGAATGAACATGAAATCAACGATTTCCTGCAGTTCGTGGAACAAGACTATAAAGTTACTTTGGAAAGTGGGCTTGCACTACAACGATTCAACCGGGACAAGGAACGCGATCTAGCCATCCTCTCCCTTTTTCTTGGTAGCGGCATCCGACTTGGAGAAACCGCACGCATTCTTGTAAAGAAAATAAATTTGAAGAAACAGCTTATTGATATCAAGCGGAAAGGTGCTAAGGAAGACACGGTCCATGTTATGGACCAGGCCATCCAACATTTGAAATCCTATTTGGAAATCCGGGAAAGTCGTTATCCCGGTTCAAAAGAAGTCCCTTTCCTATTTGTGACCCTTTACGGAGGAACAGTGCGTCCTATATCAAGACGAGCGATTGAAAATTTGGTGACCAAGTACACTGCTGCATTTGCTCAAGGAGAAGGCATGAGTCCTCACAAGCTCCGACATAGTTTTGCAGCGGACTACATTCGAAATGGCGGAAGCATTGTTCTACTTCGTGATCAATTGGGCCACAGCAACATCGAGACTACTTCCCTCTATACTAACCTGTCCAATAAAGACAATGAGCAGGTGTTGACACGTATGCATGAAAATCGGTTAAACTCAAAAGATAAAGAGAAGTAAAAAGCTAGCTATTCCATTTAGAACTCCTATCTAAGTGGAAGATTAAATTCTACTTTCTAGTTAAGTTTATAGGAAAAAAACAATAGATAGCTTTACAAAACCCCGAAAGACATTATTCGGTATCTTTCGAGGTTTTGTCACCTTTTCCAATTCCGAACTTTTTTATTTAACCAAATTCTTTTAATTTGATTTAAGTTGCTTACATAATTCCTTAATAGTATCTTCTTCCTGTTCTACTAGGCGGTTAGCTGTGTTTTTTAAAGCCTCAATGTTTTTTGGTGAGACATCATCTAAATTGTCATTCACGTAATCTAGCCTTGTCTGGAATCGATAGTATCTTTTTTTTCCATACCGATTTGGAAGAAGTTGAGCTAACTGATAATCTACCGTGCTGTTTACTCCATCAAAAACAATATCTAAGATTACAGGCGCCCATTCTATTAATCCCCATTCAATCGCTTCATTATGAAAAATAGGACGAGTTTGCTCGCCGGTACCTAGAGATACAATTAAAATGTCTTCTTCGTCTTTAAACATTGTTTTTGCTTCTACATAAGCACACATAGCAGGATTATTTGCATATAATCCTCCATCAATAAACGAAAAATCATCTTCCATGCTAATTTTCTTGGGATCAAAATAAGTTGGTGCTGAAGATGTGGCTCTAGCGATTTCTCTCATGAGTGCATCCTGGTTAATCCTCTCATATCCGCGGGACTTTGCTTTCTTACTTTTAAAAATCCATGGTTTTCTTCTTTCTAGTTCATAACAAACAATTAAAACTTCCTTTAAAGAATCGGAAAGTTTTGTATCTCCAAAGTATTCCTTTAGAACATTGTCTATTCCTTCTGAATCGTATCGCTGTTCTATGATTATACGTATTTTATCATTCCAGCGACTTGAATTAACTGGTGAAAAAATTTCCTCTCCTTTTTCCTCATATAAAGTTAACAGTTTTCTAGCACTGTATTCAGCTGCACCTGTTTCATCAGGCTTCACAAGGCCAAGAGCCAAAATTCCTCCAGTTGATGTTCCTACGATCAAATCGAATAGCTCATTGATTTTTGTTTCAGTTCGTCTCTCAATATCAGCTAATATACGAGCAGGAATGATTCCCCTAATCCCACCACCGTCAATCGAGAGTATTTTTTTCATCTTTCTCATCTCCTTTCCTTCCTTATTGAATGATATAAGAGGAATACTCAATACTATTTAAGAGTGTCATAGATATTTATACAAAAAATATTAATGATAGTAAAAAGCTTCTAAATAAACATTCAAGAAAAATAATTAATGTAGCTACTTCAACTTATAGTCGATCTAGTTTTCATTAAACAGAGAATTAACTTATTAATTGGCGAAGTTATTTGCTTCTTGCTGCGCTTGCGCTAGTAAATGCGAATATTTGACAGAATCAATTTGGTTTAGTCGTTCTAAAACTTTTACCCGCTCCATCATCCTGCTCATCGCTCCCGAAAGATTCCCGGCTTCACGGTTTACCCACGCTAGGTTATACAATGCGCCACTCAAGTATGGCCACTCCCAATGCTCATTGGGGGTGAAGGAATTTAGCTGATTGTAGTCGACCGGTGCTTGTGAACCGGGCGGGCGCAAGCCAGCCAATTCTTCGTATACCTCAAGTCCCTGTTGGGATAGGACATCTGCCGAAGCCGCATCCAGCCCTGACCGGTGGTAATGGAGCAGCTCGAAGAGCGTTGCTGCTAAAGTAGGCTGATGCTTGGCCAAATCCACTTGCGCAAGGCGTTCGTAAACTTTGGCACGTTTGGCTGTCCAGCTGGCCGCTGCCGGGTGATTCCCAGCCTCTCGGTTCAGCCACGCTAGGTTATACAATGCGCCACTCAAGTATGGCCACTCCCAATGCTCATTGGGGGTGAAGGAATTTAGCTGGTTGTAGTCGACCGGTGCTTGTGAACCGGGCGGGCGCAAACCAGCCAATTCTTCGTATACCTCAAGTCCCTGTTGGGATAGGACATCTGCCGAAGCCGCATCCAGCCCTGACCGGTGGTAATGGAGCAGCTCGAAGAGCGTTGCTGCTAAAGTAGGCTGATGCTTGGCCAAATCCACTTGCGCAAGGCGTTCGTAAACTTTGGCACGTTTGGCTGTCCAGCTGGCCGCTGCCGGGTGATTCCCAGCCTCTCGGTTCAGCCACGCTAGGTTATACAATGCGCCACTCAAGTATGGCCATTCCCAATACTCATTGGGGGTGAAGGAATTTAGCTGATTGTAGTCGACCGGTGCTTGTGAACCGGGCGGGCGCAAGCCAGCCAATTCTTCGTATACCTCAAGTCCCTGTTGGGATAGGGCATCTGCCGAAGCCGCATCCAGCCCTGACCGGTGGTAATGGAGCAGCTCGAAGAGCGTTGCTGCTAAAGTAGGCTGATGCTTGGCCAAATCCACTTGCGCAAGGCGTTCGTAAACTTTGGCACGTTTGGCTGTCCAGCTGGCCGCTGCCGGGTGATTCCCAGCCTCTCGGTTCAGCCACGCTAGGTTATACAATGCGCCACTCAAGTATGGCCACTCCCAATGCTCATTGGGGGTGAAGGAATTTAGCTGGTTGTAGTCGACCGGTGCTTGTGAACCGGGCGGGCGCAAACCAGCCAATTCTTCGTATACCTCAAGTCCCTGTTGGGATAGGGCATCTGCCGAAGCCGCATCCAGCCCTGACCGGTGGTAATGGAGCAGCTCGAAGAGCGTTGCTGCTAAAGTAGGCTGATGCTTGGCCAAATCCACTTGCGCAAGGCGTTCGTAAACTTTGGCACGTTTGGCTGTCCAGCTGGCCGCTGCCGGGTGATTCCCAGCCTCTCGGTTCAGCCACGCTAGGTTATACAATGCGCCACTCAAGTATGGCCATTCCCAATACTCATTGGGGGTGAAGGAATTTAGCTGGTTGTAGTCGACCGGTGCTTGTGAACCGGGCGGGCGCAAACCAGCCAATTCTTCGTATACCTCAAGTCCCTGTTGGGATAGGGCATCTGCCGAAGCCGCATCCAGCCCTGACCGGTGGTAATGGAGAAGCCAAAATAAAGCCGCAGCTAAATCGGATTGATACTTGAGTGGATCGAGCTTGGCAAGACGTTCGTAAATCTTAATTCGCTCACGTATTGCCATAGCACCTTCCTTGGGTTTTCCTATATTAGCTAGTGTTGAAGCTAATGAAAGAAACGCGTGAGCCCGGTCAATCCAAGGTTGCGGACAAGCTAGTATATTATCTTCGATGACCGGCTTCTCAGTATTTTGAAAATCAAGAACAATAGGAACGTCACAACCAGGGTGGCCAATTGTAATATAAGCTTCATGACCGCCAGGTGAATTCAAATACTCGCCTTCAATTAGTGGTAATGATGTAAAATCCACTACTGGATTCTCTTCATCCATAAGGAAAATTCTCGCTCGATATTTTTCCAAAGATGGGTGAAGCCAGACTTTAAAATGACGGTCGTCTGCCGTATGAAATACATAATTCCCACCGTAAGCAAGTTTATCTGGAAGAGTAACATTACGCTCCAGCGTTAGCCGTTTAAATGTCTCGAAGTCTAGAGGTGCTGACTGAGCTTTAAGATCATAAGCATATAGCATTCCCAAGTTTTCAAGTGGGGTATCGAGTTGATTGGACTGCGCAGGCGGGGTCCGGTAAATAGAAAGATACAGACCCATTTGTTCAAGATCAATAAAGAGCCATCGCTCCATCTGAAATGATCCGTCATGAGAAGAAAGAAGGTTTAAGTTATCGTTGCCGGCACCCTTCCAACCTAAGAACAAGCGATTGGCATGAGAGGCAAGAGTGGGTGATTGCTCACTGGTGTCGCCTAGTACTACAGTACCTTCCAGTCCTTCAATTCCGAAAGCTCCTGTTGTATTGCTAAAGAGTGCCACTTTGGAAATATTAAGATTCCCCTTTCCCCTGCCCGTCCATGCCATATACAAACGCCCGCCATGAGAAACCAGAGCTGGCGAGTAATGGCTGGTGTCACCAAATACTTTCTTTCCATGAAAATGCAGCTCATTATTATTGGAGAACATTAGGTTAAGGTTGTCATTACCTGCACCCTTCCACGCCAAGAATAACCGACCGTTATGGGAAGTTAAGGCTGGTGACTTTTCACTGGTATCGTTTAGTACCACCTTACCTTCCAAACCATTAATTCTCAGTCCTTCTATATCACTTATAGCCACTTTGGCAACATTAAGTTTCCCTTCTCCTACGCCTGTCCATGCTAAAAATAAATTCCCTTCATGGGAAACTAGAGCTGGAGCGTAAGGGGTGGTATCTTTAAACGTTTTCTTAATAGGAAAGCTTGTTCTTTCTATATTGGAGGCCATTAAATTTAAATTGTTATTACCAGCCCCTTTCCATGCCAAGAATAATCGACCATTATGAAAAGCTATAGCTGGCGATTCATCGCTAGTGTCATTCATGACTACTTTACCTTCAAGACTTTCAATACCTGGAAGTTTAAGTTTGTCTGTTGTGTAGACCTTGGCCGAATTCAAATTCTTATTACCAGAGCCTTTCCAGGCCAAAAATAGTTGTCCATCGTAAGAACTAAGCGATGGAGCATGGGTTGAGGTATCGTTAAATACTTTTTTTTCGGAAGGGCGCAAGTTTGCTCCGCAAGCAAATCCCATATGCACGGCGTTGTTTACAGCACGACGTTCATCCGGGTAAGGGTCAAAACGAATAAGGTCTGCGAATCGGACATCGGCTTTGGTAGGGAGAAGAGTTGTTGATTGAGCAATAGCCGTTTGTTTATATTTTGTAAATTCATCCCCTCCATAGCCACTATTTAAAAATGTACCACCAGCCGTTAGCAAAAACGAAGGAGAGTTATAGTAGATTTCTATCCCTCCTTCGGCTTGGTCATTTGTCCCTTGTAACACCGGTCGTTTCCCATGGTAGAAACGATGTTGGAAAGCTTGAGCCACAGTGCTCGGTTTCATAGCGAGAATATATGCAGCCACTGGAGGACGATAGGTGGCAAGTCCAGCAATCAAAGCTTCAAAAGCCCACCCGGCAGGAAATTGGTTTGTTGGCTTTCCTTCTATATCAGTGGGACCAGCATACATGAGAAAAAAGCCAATGACCGCATCCTTGCCTTTTCCTTGCGGTCTCAATAGCTCGTTATGCTCATTGGTCGGAAGGTTGACAAACTCCTTCAACCGGCGAAAAGGATTGATTCGTCGCTGCCTGTTACTCGAGACTGCGAATTTCATCGTAGTATAATCAAGCAAAATTTGCGCAGCGGTTCGAATTGATTCGTCCCGAGCGAACTCGTAAAGATTCAGGATCGCATGCAAAGTGAGCCGTTGATAAGGACGAGAGTTGAATTCAAGAAAATCATATTTTGCAATTGTATGCATATAATCTAATAGCCATTTAGTTAACCCGTTCCTATTGGTGTTGTCGTAGCTCTCATCACCAGTCTCGTCAAATAAGAGTTGATTCACCAAATACTTGGTACTATTGATCATTAAAAGATGGTTTTCAGTTTCTGGAATTTCTTCCGTTGGAAGAAGTTTAAATGATTCATGCACCGGGTTATGGGGTCCGCTTATTTCTGCGGGGACAAATTTGTCTAGGATAAGCCTTAAATCATAATCGGTCAAAAAATGGCGGTATCGATAGATAATGACCATTAAGCCTTTGAGAGCCATATCATAGTCGCCTTGACGATTTAACTTAATTCCTAATACTAGTTCTTCATCATGAATCGATGTTCCCACTTTACCGTGTTCTACCTCCAACCTTTTTAGCGCATTTACTGTTTCCACGGCCAAGTGTTTTTGGTCCTCTTCTGGAATTCTTGAATCAAGGCTGTCTTGAGCAGTCTGTAGATGAGAAATTAGAATAATTGTTTTATTCTCATCTAAAAAACCATTCACATCAGCTAAAGAATGTCTGCTTGCATATTCGTTAGCAATAGCACTTGCTCTAAAACTGTGACTAGCAAATGCGTGAGCTGGGGTTCCATCCATAGCAACGGCGTGTGCAGGAAGTTCATAATCCATGTGAATCATCTCTCCTTTTGAAATAATTGGAGTTTATGGAAGAACTTGATTACGTTCGGTCTAAGTTATGAAGTAATTAACAGACAGATTAATCTAGATGGAGATTTGGTGATAGATAAAGTAGTAATTAGAGTTAAGTAGATTTCTCTATAATCTATTCATTTCTTTCATTAGACTCTCTAATAAAAACAAAATTTTTTACGTATATGAAGAAACCTAGCTACCCTCGAATTACTGTGGTGTTAGGTTTCTCCATTTGTAAGAGCATGCATGCAGACTCTTTGATTTTAATAACTGATTAGTAATTTGTCTTCCTAGGTAGTAGACTGTCCTCGAAGATAAATGGACGAAATATCCGTGCCCTGATGAGTTGTTGTTAAAAAATGAGTTAGTCCTGAGCCGCCCGGATCTGATTGTGAACGTAATGAAAGTACTCATTTTGGAGGACTTTTGGACGGGTAAGCAACTCCTCCAGCTTCTGGAGGTTTGTCCATGTCTCGCCTATCGTGGCCGCTCGGTACCATAGGTTTACCACAGTTGCCTTCTGCTCAATATTCATAGTATTCCATGCTTGTCCCGATTTCGGCGTATATTCGGAACTAGTTGCGCCTTTACATACCCATCCAGGGATGAAGCTGTCCCGTTCAAGCTGCCAAGCATGGACCAATTCATGGATGAACACCTCTCCGGGGGTTGGGTAGTTACTACCGCGTGTTGTTCCCATTGGGTTTTGGAAGACTTCGTCTCCTAGATTTAGAAGAACCCCACCATCGATATTGGGAGCCACGAAAATCCTACCTCCAAGTCCGGTCAAATTGGTCAGGATGATCCGTTCACGCGGCGGAAGCGTGCCCTTGAACACCAAATTGGCAAAGGCGTACTCTTCTACTGACATCGGGCGATGCTTCACCAAGGCGTTGGTCGCAGCCAGGGTCCCGACAAACACCGGGATGGCCAAAGTAGGACTCAAGAGAAACGAAGCGCCGGCCGTTGCCAGCAACGCTGGAATGCCTCCGACTCCAACCACATTGGCTTTAGTGATGGCCCCTAGTTCTTTTCCGATAAAATGGATGATGGCTGCCTGCGGGCCTAGCGCCACATTGACAACCAAAAACTCCACGACATCTTTCACAACCGACTCCAGTCCGCCAACGACCCCGCTGTATTCATAAGCTTTGGCGATCTGTAAGGTGCCAAATTGAAGCGTCGGCCACTCCAGTTGGATCAGTTTACTGTGATCCCGTTCATCCCAGTCAAAGTCTCTTCGTGGACTCAAACCGCTCTCTGTGCCCTCCACGGTACCGGACTTCTGGACCACCAGAGCCATTCCCGCATTCGTGGCAATTGACGCCCTCACTTGAAACTGGTAATCGAGGAATCCGCTGTCATGTAAGTGTCCGCGGAAGGTATAGTGGCCGTCTTGGCGCAATTCTAGTTCCGCCCACCCCCCCAATGCAACTCCGCTGGGGGTGATGATTCTTCGGTGCATACGCACCACTTCAACGAATGGCCCGCGGATGAGTGTCCACCCAATTGTCCCATTCTGGAAGTCTTGCATGCGCCCACCGCCTGGCCGATCCCGCTCTGGGCTAATAGGATATCCTAGGGAACTACGTTCCCAACCCAAGTTCTTCCAGTGTTCACGAATTCCCCCATACACCTCCTGGGCTCCGATATTCGGATACCAGTAGATGGACTTCTCCGGTTTGCCCGGCTCGTGCAGGGAGCGGAAATGATTGAAACGTCCTTGGCCATCGGGGGTTGGCAGCTCGTCAGTAATTGGATAGCCGAATTTCTCGAGCCCGATTCCCCACCATTTCGCGCTGATTTCTCCCCAGATGGCGTGGGCTCCTGTTTCCGGGTGCCAGGAAATGACGCCCCGCTGAAACCGCTGCATGCGGCCCACGTTGTCAAAGGTCGGGGTCTCCGCACTGACGGGATAGCCTAATGGCCCCTTCTCCCAGCCGAGCGCTGCCCAGCGTCCGCGGATGGCACCGAACACTTGATGCGCACCCGTTTCCGGGTGCCAGTAGATGGACTTCTCCGGTTTGCCCGGCTCGTGCAGGGAGCGGAAATGATTGAAACGTCCCTTGCCGTCAGGGGTCGGCAGCTCGTCAGTAATTGGATAGCCGAATTTCTCGAGCCCGATTCCCCACCACTTCGCGCTGATTTCTCCCCAGATGGCGTGGGCTCCTGTTTCCGGGTGCCAGGAAATGACGCCCCGCTGAAACCGCTGCATGCGGCCCACGTTGTCAAAGGTCGGGGTCTCCGCACTGACGGGATAGCCTAATGGTCCCTTCTCCCAGCCGAGCGCTGCCCAGCGTCCGCGGATGGCACCGAACACTTGATGCGCACCTGTTTCCGGATGCCAGTAAATGGACTTCTCCGGTTTGCCCGGCTCGTGCAGGGAGCGAAAATGATTGAAACGTCCCTTGCCGTCCGGGGTCGGCAGCTCGCTGGTGATCGGGTAGCCGTAACGTTCGCGGCCAATTTCTTGCCACTTGGCATTGATCAATCCCCAAATGGCGTGGGCCCCCGTTTCCGGGTGCCAGGAAATGGTGCCTCTTTGAAATTTCTGCGCCCGTCCCACGTTGTCAAAGGTCGGGGTCTCCGCACCGACGGGATAACCTAACGGTCCGGTCTCCCAGCGCTGCGCTATCCAACACCCGCGAACTGCGCCGAATACTTGATGCGCACCCGTTTCCGGGTGCCAGTAGAGAGACTTTTCCGGTTTGCCCGGCTCGTGCAGGGAGCGGAAATGATTGAAACGTCCCTTGCCGTCCGGGGTCGGCAGCTCGCTGGTGATCGGGTAGCCGTAACGTTCGCGGCCAATTTCTTGCCACTTGGCATTGATCAATCCCCAAATGGCGTGGGCCCCCGTTTCCGGGTGCCAGGAAATGGTGCCTCCTTTAAAGGTCTGGAACCGTCCCACCCCGTCGAAAGTGGCAGTCTCGTTGCTCGTCGGCAGATTGAGCGGCCCATTCTGGCCGCCTGTAGCGAGCCACTTTTGTTCAATGGCACCGAAAATGGTAAAGCCGGCAACATTGGTTGGCATCAAACTCTCCTCCTTAATGGAATCTATATTTTTTTAGCTTGTAGCTTTTTCATGGGTATTTCTTTTGCAGAACTCATGTTTACCTCAAATAACAAAACGGAAATACAAAAATAAGGAAGCACTCATGTCCCCATTGAAGTTGAGAAGTTGGAGAACTTTAGGAAAAGACTCACGTTTATGTATAAATCATTTCTGAGAAAGGAAAAGTTTAAAGAGGTAGTTGAAGCTTTTTGTTCTATAGAAATCAATGTTAAAAAATTGCAAAAGAATGTTACACTATATGGGTTTCAACTCTGACGAAAAAGATATTATTATGATTTTTCACCTACATAATATCATATTTTTGATAATTCATATATATTTATTTTAAATAATCAGAAATTTTAGTTTATTTTATTCAATCTTCTCTGTTTTTTAAAGCCTTTTAAGTTCTTTCCTGATTAGGAAGTGCCAAGTAGTTATGGAAGACGTAACATTTGAAAGACACCCTGTCGTTTTAAAAAAATTCAAGAGAACGATAGGAAGTTTTCGGGTAAGAAATTTTCTAATGCCGATATAGAGACAACGTGAATCTTTAGAGTGGAGGATGAAAAAAGCGACCGACAGGTCGCTTAATACGTAACTATGACTAACTAGATTAATTTCTTTCTAAGGACCTTTCCCCAATGCGCTTCTTCATGTGCAGGGAATTGGTTTGAAAAATACGGTGAATCGAGTCTTTTACTTAACCCTGATGACTTGGGAAACAAACATAATATTCATTAGAAAAATTTAGAACTGGCTGTTTTTTCTTCACTCTAAAAATTGATTAATTGCTCACTAATGACAAGATAACCATTGTTCTCTTGGTTTTACTCGAAGATAACTGACTCTAAATATCTTCAATCAATTAACCAGATACCGATCAGCTCGTTTATCGGCAGCCGGTGCAATCCTTCAGGATCTTCATAAACAATTAATCGGTTCTTTGCGTTTAATTCCCGAATAGTTCCAATGTGATAATGAAACTTCTTCTCCTTCCACGACTTCATCTTTACCTGGCACTTGCGTTGTGCGGCCAATACCAGTTCTTCCTGCAACAACTGCAGGTCAGTTTCATCCAAGTCCGGCTTCGCATCGTGCTTATCCTCTTCGTACCAGGCTCGTATCATTTCCACATGCTCGGTCAACATCATTCCCTGCCACTTGATAATCCCGCGGTCCTTAATGTCCCCTACCTGTTTCAGGTATTTATTCTTCTTCATTTTTGACCACCTCCTCATTATTATAAGAACATACGTTCTTATAATAACACTTAAATACGGTAGGCAATCCTTTTTGGGAAAATAAAAAAAGCCCTCTACCGCTTAAGGTGGAGGGCTTCTCACTACTGTTTATTCTTTAACTTCTCAATGAGATCTGAAACGTCTTTTTTGCGCGTATCCGTTTCTTCTTGCAACACAGACGCTTCTTTAAAGGAGCCATCCGGATTCCATTCCACGTCGAGAATGTCGCCTTCTTTGGCATAGCTTTCCAGCTTGGAACGTTCGATCAGCTCCTGGTGGGATTCATTTCCCTTTTCCACCAGAACGGCAAACTCCTCGTCGTATCGATCTAATGTGTACTTAGTTGACTTCATGGATCAGCACTCCTTTGGAATCATAGAGTTTCGCCGGATCCCCACTGTTCAACCACATGTTGGCCGTGGTCCACTTCAAGTAGTTGCCCCCTGATTTCGCATTCGGTCCACTGGTGACATGGACATTCGCTCCTGCTTTTAGCGTGTAGGTCGGGAACGTGAAGGACTGGTTTCCTTGCACGGAAACAAGTTTCCAGCCAGCCATTGCCACATCGGTCGTTCCAACGTTTTGAATCGAGACGATTTCAGTTGACAGGTCTTTCTTCACGATCTGTAGCTTGCCTGTGGTGCCGGCTGGTGGCGGAGTCGTTACCGGTGGTTTTGTGACCGGAGGTGTCCAAGCCTTGGCACTTACACTGTGAGCCTGGCCATTGGTTGTCACGGTCACATCACCGGAAACAGCTGTGGAATAGATTTTCGACTTTACATTTGTTAGACGAGAAACAACTTCTTTATGCGGGTGACCGTAAGAATTGTCCTTTCCATAAGAAAGAACGGTCCCCACCGGGTAAACTTCATTGATGAAGTTGGCCGATGAACTGGTGTTGGATCCATGATGTCCCGCTTTCAAATACGTGCTCTTCAAATCATATTTTGGCAACATCGTATTTTCGATGGCAACATCTGCATCGCCTGTCAATAAGAAGCTCACTTTGCCGTATTTGGCTTTCAAGACAATCGATGCATCGTTGTTGTCACTTGCTTGTGAGTCCACATTCAGCACTTGTACACCTAAGACACTGTCGAATGGCAGTTTCTGGCCAACTTTCGGCACTTCAAACGCAATGTTCTTGGCATCAATTAACTGAAGCAACTCATAATACGTATCGGTCGTATGCACTTTCCCTGAGTCGTAGAACTTGGTTACAGGGAAGCTGTTCAAGACAGAGATCAATCCACCGATGTGATCCGCATCCGGATGCGTCGCGACGACAGCATCGAGTTTGGTCACGCCTTTTGATTCCAGAAACGAAACGACTTTCGCACCCTGAGCTTTCGTTCCACCGTCAATCAGCATGTTCTTGCCGTTGCCGGATTGAATCAGGATGGAATCTCCTTGCCCAACATTAATAAAATGAACTTTCGCCTGCTTGTCTCCCGTTTCTTTCGTGATCAGTGCGCGCGCTAAGAAGGCGGACATCTGGCCTTTGGTTAGCTTTTCGGTTGGACGGTACGTCCCGTCTGGATAACCGAGCGTGATATTGGCATGGACGATTCTTTTTACATAAGAATAGGCAGCCATATTCGGTCCGACATCTTTGAACGTTTTCGTTGATTCCGTGGTTAAGTTGAAGGCTCTGGCCATGACAATTGCCATCTGGCCGCGATCCATGATTTCTTTTGGCCGATATGTTCCATCCGGGAATCCAGTGATGATTCCTGCTTTCACAGCCGAATTGATGTATCCGGACCAGGGAGACGAAGCATCCACATCTTTAAATTTAGTGTTTGCTTGCGTGCCATCTAATTTAAGCGCTTTTGAAAGCATGACAGCTGCTTCTTCCCGAGTTAGTTTCTTATCAACTCCATACCGGCTGTTATATCCAACTACGTCATTTTCATAGAGATAGGCAATGTCATCATAGAATCGATGATTAACGGGAACGTCACTATACGTTGCAGCCTCTGCGTTGTTCATTGGCACCAACGAAAGTAACAAGACAGTCGCCAGCATGAACATTAGTATCTTCTTCATTTTTCCTCCCCATTTCTTGTAAGATAAGTTAATCATATAGGCGACATGTAAGTAAGTCTATGCAAATTTATAACTATATGAGAAATAAAGGTAATTTTATCTGGATATTATTATTTATTAAAAATATTCAATTATCTAATTGAAATTTCTAAGACATATGATATATTTCAGTTTAGGGATAGAAGTATTTTGGCCTATATCAAGAAATTCCAGATGAGAACGATGAGGAGAAGTGAAATGGAAAAACCATTCGAAATACCAATTGGAATTAAAGATCAACTTGAAGACAATATGGAGGTCATTACAACTATTTTCAGTCCTGCGCTTTCGGGAATTGGAATTTTGATTATTGGAGAGAATTATCATGAGGATGCTGATCACGTCGTCGTTCGAATTTATCTATTAGGAAACGAGGAGACAGAATGGTTTATCCAGGATGAACTACAGGCCTTTGCTTTTTTGAGTTTAGCCAGCGCTCAGCGCTTTATTATCAATTTGCCGTCTATGTCTGCATTGGATTTAATGTTAGTGATGAGTGGGCATGGTTCGAAAAGTCATCAACCGGTTTTCTTTCAGTAATCTGTAATAAAGAAATTCTTTTAGCATCAACTGGTAACTAGTTTCGAACTAACGAGGAATAGTATTGTAATGATCCAGGTTAGACAATCTTGAAATATTTGTCCCTTAGCTATTTTTATCTGCTATACTTCTAGCTATTTGTTGAAGACCTACTTATACCAGTACTACAGCTCTCACAAATCTCACTTATTATTTAAACCAGTTCATTATGTGCTTTTTTCACCAAACAATAACCGGGCCGCCATTTACTTTAATTAAATGAGTCACGGCCCTTTATTGTTTACTATACTATCGATGAGAACCGTTGTTTAACAGAGAAGTAGTGGCTCCATTCTTTAAGACCAACAATCTGACTTCACACCTGTCTTGGTCTTGTTCTACTCCCGTGAAGTGATTTCAAGTGGATGATTCCATTCAATTGTTTCATCTGAACCCTTCTTCAACTTCACCTTTCGATTTCCACTGTTTTTGTTTTCGGGTATTGTTTATTCTGGTCGACTGGTAGCACATCCTCTTTAGAAACTTCTTTTCTCAACCGAGCGGCGAACGATTTGATATAGTCATCGTCTTGTTTCAGCAGCTCGTCATGATAAATGTTTTCCAACGTCGCGTAAGTCTCCTTGTCCATCAGCTGCTCCTTCTCCAGTTGATGGAGCGGGTGAGTATAATCGCCTTTCTCGTATTGGGAACTGACTGTTAGAGTAAGGCCAGTATCCTGTGGAATGGCCACGGTATAGGCTGTACGCTCTTGGTTGTGCTGATCGAAGTCGAGGTTGTTCATTTCCCCGAACGGTCTAAATTCCTTGCTGATGCCGTGTATAAACATTTCCGGTTCTTCGTTAGTCAATTCTTTTCCGGAATGCGCCTCATGCTCCTTCAATGCTTGGTCCGTGAGGTTGTAGGAAATATCATCCGCTTTGCTTTGCTGCAACTCTTTTTCTTTTACCTGATCAAAATGCAAATCAATTTCGTCAATAAACTCACTGGCGGTGCTTTGGACTTCCTTCAGCAGCCGCTCCTTGTCTTTCAATTCAGTCCCTTGTGTCCAGTTGGCCAAATAAGAAAGCGTGAAGTCTTCTGTATCGATGCCATACCGATTGGCGACCACATAGGAAACCATTTCCGCCTGAAACTCCTTTTCATTCGTCGACAGCTCTTTGGACAGTTCCGGCGTGTGCATCTTCGCGTGTGCCAGCTCATGGATCAGCACAGAAACGTTTTCGAATTCCGTGTTCCGCGGATTTAAGGCAATAATCTTTTCATGCGGAGCGGCTGCTCCTTTGGCCGTGCCGAGTTCGAAAGGCGCTTCATCGACAATGGTGAAATCTAGCTTGTGTGCGACTTTATTTAAGGCGGATATCATTTCCCTGCTGCTTTCCAGGCTGCCGTCACGGTGGTACTTACCGAAGATTTCAGAGACCGACAGATTCATTTCGCGTGCATTGGTCTGCGTGTATTCGAATACATGGCCAATCTTAAAGAACGTTTTTTTCGATGTTTCCAGTTGCTTCTTCTCAATCAATTCTGTTTCCTGCTTAGTGGCGGAGGATACCGGCACATCGATGCCATTCTTCTTGAAAAACTGGATCGGCGTTGGTACCAGGATTTTGATACCCTTCTCCCCTTTCTGGACAGCCGCTCCTTTGCTTTTCCAAAAATTAAAGGAGCCCACTGCTTGGGCTCCCCTGAACTGCTTATCGATTAACGTCATATTGCGCTGCGAATAATTATGAAATTTGGCCATGAATGCCAGGTGTTCCCGCATTGATTTTTCGGAAACGAAATACGATTCGATCTGCTGGTCCATCCCTGCAGTCAGCTCTTCAATTTCCTTCATCTTCTCTTCCGGGGTTTTCTTTTTGCCTTTGAAGGCCATTCAGTCCATCACCTTTCCATCTCGACTACTTTTTCTTTGGCAGGAGTTTTCGCTTCCACCAAATCAATGTTCCAGTCTTTATTCTTGGGCTTGTCGACTTCAGGAGTTGTTAGATAATTGGACCAGCGATCCACGAATTGTTCACCGGCTGCATCGTTGTCGACCGCAAAGATGACCTGCTCCACGACCGCTCCGCGCTCCTTGCAATCCTTAATTAAGTCCCGTATGCCAGCGGTTGCGGATTGGTCTTTCAGTCCGGACATGGACAGCAGGCGGATGTTTTCCGGCCGCTTCAACTCGAAATAACTGAGCGCGTCAATCGGGCTTTCGAATAACGCAATCTTGTTGGGCGAGCCGATGTCCACACGGAATCCACCATCTTCTTTGCTGTTGGCCATGATCTGTTTGAAGGAGCCGCGCTTGTTTGCCATCTTCACGGTGCCTTGCCGATCCCCACCGACGATCTTACCGGCAGAGTCTTTCCACTTAAAAATTCCGTTCTTTAATTTGTCCTCGGCCAGCAAATCGTTCCGAATCAGAGCAGCGACAATTTTCGGATCCAGCTTCCGCTCGTTGATCAAATACGTCGAAATGTTTTCCTGTCCTTTCACTTCTTGATGGAGCGGATAGTCAAATTCCTGTGCGGTACGCCGCTCTGCTTCTCGCGAAAAGGTCTTCGAGTGATCCTGTGCATTAACATCCCGGACCGCATCCTGGAAGGTCAGCTCATAATACTCCCGAGCGAAACTGATGGCGCCGTATCCGCCCTTGCTCCGGCTGTTCCAGTACCAATGCCCGGTATCTTTGATGACAAGGGAATCGTGTTCCGGATGCCGGTAGTAGTGTCCCTGCCGCTCCAAGGTCTCGCCTTTCGCATGCAAATAATCCAGTACATGAACCTCATTGGCTTTTCGAACTTCTTCTTTTCCCACTCGATCCCCCACCTCATTCACTCCTTTTGATTGCTTGAAAAAAGATTACGCTTCGTCATCGAATTCTTCGGCCGCTCCCAGCAGTTCGGCTAATTCCATTTCCGGAAACGCTTCGCGCATTGTCGCCTCATCCATATTCAAGATGAGTTCGTTTGTATGGGAATCCACCGGCACCAGAAAAACATTTTCCGTCACCATATGAAGGAGTACTTCACGATCAGTCTCCTTCAGCACGACTTCGATATCTTCACCATTCACCGAAATCAAGACATCTTCTTCTCCCACTTCCTTGATTAAACCGAGTGTGTAGTTGTGGCTGAATACGGCCATTGTCATCCGCTCCTTTTTCTATTGATTGTCTTTCCGCTGCTTTTGTTCGGTAATCCGTGACTCAATCAAATCATCCACCTGTTTTAAAAACGGGGGGGCATTCATATCCGTGGTCATGATGTGGTCAATGTTCTGTAACTGAAGAAGGCCCTGGACCAATTCAATGAGTTTTTGCGTGTTGCGATCGGTGTTGTTGGTTCCGAGTCGCACTTTAGCTAGCTCTTTTGTGATGCCGGCTCCAATCATTTCTTCGACAGCGGACGTTACATTTTGTGAAATAACTTGTGCCAGAAAATTGCTATTTACTTTTTCGGAGAGCAGCTGCTTATGCTCACGGACAATTAACTCCAAGGCCTGGGAAGTGCTTTCTCTCGGCAGTTCTTTCTTTACAGAATAGTCTTTGATGTACTGATGGATATTTTCATCAATGCGGTAGCGATACTGGTTTTTAGTGTGCGGATATCGTTCATCCATGACGTCACCCTCTTTCTATCTTTCGTATTCCTGCTCTTTCTGCAGCTCTTCATAAGCCTTTTGGTTTTTTGCGTTTTCCCAATCATCTTTGGCATAACGGTTCACGAGATAAACCGCCTTGTTAAGATCCCGCTGGACAAAAAATGCGCTCGGCTTTTTGTTGCTTTTTCTACCCAACTCTTTTTGTTTCCCGTCATAGGCACTTGCTTCTTTGAGGATGGTATTGCCCATCCGTGTATACAAGTCCGTCATTTTGGTCTCACGATAGTTCTCCGATTTCTCTGAGTTTCCATACATCCGTTTATGAATCTCGACTTCTTTCTCCAGCTGCTTCTGGAAGTCTTTGAATTCCTCTTTGAAGTTCTTCTCAATGTAAAGCGTGGTCAGCTTATCGATCTCTGGCCGGACTTCTTTAAGCGCATTCATGTTGTAGCGCCACATCCGTTTGTCTTCTGGCAGCAACTGATGAACTTTCTTAAACTGCCGGACCAACTCGCGATTCATCACTTGATTCTTTAAACTGAGCAGCGGATCGTCTCGTTTGGAATCAATGACCCGCTCCCGGATAAACACATTGAGTTTTTCGTTGTGCTTGGAGCGGTCTATTATTTTATTGGCCACTTTCGATTTCATAGAATCAATGGAGCCTTGTTTCCGTTTCCCCCGCTCCTTAAAGTTCTTTGTCTGCACGATGGCGACATGGACATGGATGTTATCCGTGTTGTAATGGATAGCGCCTGTCCAGATGGCTGAATCAATCATGCCTTCCTTCTTCAACATGTCCTGTACGGCGGAGCGAGTGGCATCTTGAATCTGCTTCGTGTCGATGTTTTGTTCATGCAAGACGCCGCTCTCTTTCAGCCATTCGTTATCAAAAGAGATAACGTCCTGCCATAAGACGCTGCCACTTTCCTGCGCCTTTTTGAATTCCTCCTTAAAATATTCCTTGTCTTCATCACTAAGACTGTCCTTGTTTGACGTGAAGAGCCCAGTGGACTTCTCTTCGTTGCTCATGTAATCCTGGTACTTCTCAAAATCATTCACTTTGTCATGCGTTTCCGCCCGGTCCATGTAATTCAAGTAGTTGTTAAATGAGGTCCCGCCATTACTACCGGCGATAAATTTTGACTTGATGACAACCGCCGGTCTAGTCGTCATCGGTCATCAACTCCTTCAGAATTTCGACTAATCCATCCAGACTGTCGGATGTTTTCTCGAGGAATAGTGTATTGACTTGAAGCTGCTTCTCAAAACTATCTTCCGCGTTCGAAATCATTTCCAGCATTGTTGCTTTTTCAATCAATTCTTTTAAGTAGATTTGCCGCGAAACCTTCTTTTTCTTGGCCCATTCATCAATTTTTTTGACGGCGTGGGGATCGATATCCCGGATTAAAAGATCCATGTCAAAACCTCCTTGTTCATTGGTTATCAGAATGCTGATATAGGCTGATTCTGGGTGTAGGGAAGGGAAGAGCATAAGGGAAAACTGCTATCACTTTCAGTGCTAGACCAGGCGAAGCCTGGGGTTTGAGTGATATCGCGAAAAAGGCCTAGATGCCTCCATATGGAAGCACCCAGAAAAGGCCGTGTGCCTCCATATGGAGGCACCTGCTAAATGTTCAAATCGTACTGTTTTTGTTTCAAGCGCTCGACTTTCGCGCGAATCGTTTTGGCATCGTCGCTTAGGGCTTGCTTATCCCGCTCGTAGTCTTCAATACGCTTCTTCAGCTGGAAAACATCGTTGTTCGTTTCGACTTGTTCATCAAGGGTTTGATACAAAAGGTCCGCTTGCAACTGCTCAATCTCTTTGCGGATATCAACGATCACATCGTCTGTCATGCGGCTCTTTTCTTCTAATTTTTCGATGTCCCGTTCTGCTTCTGCGATCAATTCACTGGTGATTTCCTTTGCGTACTCCGTAAAGTTTCGATCAGTGATTGGTTCCTCTTTGACCACTCGCTGATCTGTATAAATCGTGGAAATTACTTGATTTTGTTTTTCTTCCAAGTCCCCTTCAGTAAACAATTCGTCGTAACTCTTTTCGCCTTTATTGAACCGAAGGGCAATCTGATTGAAGTCTTTTGGGACCTCATGGATATGGACGATGTAAATTTCGCTTTCGTCATAAACGACTTCTGTCGGCAGCTCGGCAGATAGATTCTCTCGGCTGACTGCGGTGAAATCCAACATCGTCATGTAATCTTCTATACCGTTTGTGACCAGTGTGATTTCCATCATGTTTTCTTCTTTATCGTAGCTCCATTCTTTTACGGTGAACTTTCCATTCGCCCGCAAATCGTATTCTTCGTTCAATTCGGTTTGATTAATCGGAATGTCTTCAGCCATGAACAGCTTCGAGGTTCCGAAAAAGCCGAAGCCCAGAATGAATAGGAAAGCCAACGTGATATAGAAATTCGACATGTTCAACTTCAGGTTTTTCTTTTTCTTTTTGTCCATTTAGATTCCCCCGTAGTCATTTTCGAGCGGTTCAATTTCAGCCACCTTCAATTGGTTGTCCTCTTCTATGAATGAAAGTTTCACATACATTTTCTTTTGCTTTTTGTATCCGGAAGAAAGAATTTCTTCTTCGTAGATGTAATAAACGATAGCCTCTTTTTCATTTTTGCCATGTGGGTATACGCTCGCATCTTTGATGTGCACGGCTATTTTTTGTTGTTCTTCATCCATGCCGTCCGAAGCGTATAAGGTTTCGTAGAGACTCTCGATCATGTAATTCTGCGCCAATTTTTTCCGTGCAACATATGTCTCTGAATCGGTTTCGAAGGCATATTCGACAAACCGTTCCGCGGTGTTGATGAGTTCATCCGGTTCCGCTACGGACTCTGGAGCTGCCAACTCCACTTCTTCTGCATCAGCTGGAGCGGTGACTTCTTTGGCGTCGAGTTCTTCCTGCAGGGATGCAAGGTCGTTCTCTTTTTCTACTAACTCCCTTTCGTATTGTGCAGCCTGATTCTCTGCTTCATTGCTCTTTTCTTCGTCTGCAGAAAAGCTATAGACATTGGCCGCCAATGAAATTGATAGAAGAAAAGACAGAGGAATCAACAAGGATTTCTGTGTAAGTTGCATACGTTAGGCCTCCTTAAATAAGAAAGGAGCGGGATCCATATACCCGCCCCACATCTGCGTTTTGATTTCAAAGTGTAAGTGCGAACCGAAGGAACGGCCGGTATCACCGCACATGCCGACTTGATTGCCGCTTTCGACTTTTTGATTTACCTGGACACCAATGCGGCTTAAATGCGCGTAGGTGGAGAACGAATTGGCGGCGTGCTGAATGGTGACCACGTTCCCGTAACCGCCATACGTGCCGGCATAAACGATGGTGCCGGCTTTGATGGAATGGATAGAATCTGCTTCACTGCACCCTAAATCAATGCCGTCATGATGTTCCGGTCCCGCTCCGATGTTTCGCCATCCGTACTTCGAGGTGACGCGCAACTCATTACTGACAGGCGATGCAAAATCTCCTGCAATCATGTCGGAATTCCCCATACTGGCAGACGGCAAATACTTAAGTACGGCGTCCACATACCCGATGTCTCCATAACACGCGTTGTGCTTAATGGCTTCCGGACGGCTGCATTTATAGATGCCGGTGTGCGCTAATTTCTGGTACTGCAATTGCGAAAAGGCAATGGCCAGCTCCTTGGTATAGGAGCCGCCATTCTTCAGTACATAATCAATGAAGCCACTCCCGAAGTTGTAACTCTGCAGTGTCAGCTTGATGTCTTCCCCAGTGCTTTCAAAGACGGAAACAAAATGTTGTACGCCGTACGTAATGCTTTCATCCGGAGAGGTGATGCAGCCAACAGATCCGCATTTCGACTCACTGGCTTGCATCGGATCGTTCCCTTTCCCGCCGGATTCCTGCATCATTAGCGCGAGCAACAATTCGGTCTGACCTTCCATGTTGTATTTGGCAAGCTCACTCGAGATAGCCTCCCGATATTGGGCCACTTCTGGAGTAACCGATGCCGGACCCATCCCCACACCGACTCCTGAAGAGCTGTCGTCGGAGCTGGAAAACATGGAAAAGAGGCCAGCCGTGAAGATGAGCAAGAGTACTACTGCAAGAGCGGATCCGGCGATGATTAGTTTGGCTTGCATGCCAATTGGATTGTATTTCAGCAACGCTAATTTTAGCGCGGTCTTGGCCAGTTGCGCTTTCGACCGTGGCTGTCCCATCTTATGCACCTCCACCAAACATCGCCAGTTCCCGTTTCGATACATCTACGGAAAAGACGATGTTCTGATCACCCGAGATGGAAAGAACGACCTTTCCGGTTTCAAGATACGGAATGACCCGTGTCTCCGATTCCGTCAGCTGGCCTTTGAATACATTCTGGATGGCCGATAAGGATTGTGCGTCTTGTTGGCCGATGAATTTGTATTGCGTCAAATCGAACAACGCTTTGACATTTTCCGCGTATTCGTTGTTGGAACCGTCCGGTACGAAGTCGGAAATCAGATGCGAGGCGAAGAAAAGACCACCGAAATACTTCCGCGCTTCCCGCATGAACTTGTTCAGGTATAGTACTGCCGGCTGGGAAACTTCCCGTGTATTGATGAGGTGATGTCCCTCATCTATTAGGACGAGAAACTTCGAAGCATCTTCGAACGCCAGCTTTCCTTTATTGTAGGCATTGAACTGCGGTGCGCCTTCCGAAATCATGCTGTCCCATAGCATGTTCAGAATGCTGAAGATCTGCGCCTGGTAGATTTCCGATTTCAAGTTGGTCAGATTCCGCAGAGGGAAAGATACAATGCCTTCGTCATCGAAGCTCTCGATGGAAGACGTGCCATCAAAGATGCTGCCGTAGTTGTCCACGAGGTTGGTCAGGGACAGCTCGATATTCGATAGCCGCAGCTCCCGCTCCTGTGCTAAGTTCTCGTGCCGGATCTGCTCCTCAAAATCTTTGTACAGTTCCGTTCTGACGAGAGCCAAAAGGTCTGAGAATGTCGGATAGTCACTCGCTTGAAATTGGGTGATCGGAATGATCACCTCTTGATCTCTGGACCACATGTTCCGCTCCACATATAATTTCCGGAGAAGGATTTCAAATTCGGTGCTTTCGGTCGCATTAGCTTGCGGGTTGATGAAGTTATAGAAGACGCTCATTTTGGATAGGTGCTGCGTAAAGGATTGTGTTTCATTGGTGGAACCGTCTTCCTCATTCGTCACTGTCTTGAATACCTGGAGCGGATTGATGATGCCACGAGATCCGTCCAATGCAATTTCTTTACCACCCAATTCCTCCACGATGTTTCTGAATTCACCAGTCACGTCCAGGATGCGGACTTTGTTTCCTTTACTCGCTTGATCCATCACCGTTTTTTTCAATAACGTGGATTTGCCGGAGCCCATCTTCCCGACCATCAACGCGTTATAGGATTTGCGGTTTTTGTCTTTGTGAAAGAGGTCAAAGACGACGCTGCCATTTGTCTCGGTGGTCCCGTAATAGGTGCCATGTTCGTCTGTCAGGCTTGTGTAATGGAACGGATAGCCGCCGGCAACCGACAGGGCTTGAATCTCCTTCCCTTTTCGTTTGTTGATGAATTGCAACTGGTTATCATAACTGGCAAAAATGCCGGACCACAGATAATCCTGCTCGTTCAGCAAGACCGAGCCGCGGAAGTTGAGGCTTTCCAGTTCATCTAAGACATGCCGTACGCGCTGCTCCAGCTCTTCGAATGTCTTGGCCTTCACGTAAGCGCGAAGATGGATGCGTTTCATGATTTCCCCTTTGGTAATCTGCTTATAGACCCCATCGAGCTCTTCATAACTGGCTCTGGCATCGATGCGATCCACATTATCCTTTGCCGTTTGGTAGCGGGTATTTTGTTCGGCCATGGACTTGTTGATGGATTCGATGATCTCTTTCTTATCCGCTGTGGCGACATCCAGTGTGACGACGGCATGTTCAATCCGCATCAACTCTTCGAGCCAGAAGTCACCGACCAGTGATTGGTACTTGTAGACATGAATGCAAGAAACATATCCATCTCCCGTCTTCACATAGCCGCTCTCGAATTTGATGCCGCCCTGTGGTTGGATCTTCGAAAGTAGATAAGGGTTGTATCCTTTTTGAGTTTTCACTTCCTCGTCATTCTTCGGTTTCAGTATGGTGCTTAAAAAATTCAGCATGTCTGTTCCTCCTATACGTCGGATAGTGGTTTGGAATTCAAGTTGGCCAACTGGTACAGGATGCTCAGCTTCTTTTCCAGTGTTAATTCACGGAGCGGGTTACTGCGCGCCATCAGCTTCCGCGCATGAACTTTGTTCTCCAGCATGGCTTTTTCGTCGTTGCTGTAGATGAACAGAAAAAACTCCCGGTCTGTCCGGTTGTTTTCGAGAAACTCCAGGTCTCTCAGCTTCTTTTCCAGATGCGGCAGGTAATACGGATTCTGGTTTCGCCGGATGTCCCGCATGACCTGCCGTTTCGGGATCTCCAGATTGACGGGTGTATTGAGCGGAATCACTTTGACGGATGGCAAATATGCCTGGAAAAAGTGGGCGAGCGAATAGATATCGTTGTCTTTATCGGTGTCGTTCAATGAATAGATATCCTTGCTGGTGATTTGAAGAATCTCCATGAATTCGCCGTTTCGCATTTCAAAGAACTCGGAATCGGTGATGTCGACGATTGGGGAAATATCCGCAAACGAGGATAGGACTTTCTTTTTCGTGCCGTGCGCTTTCCGTTCCGCAGCAATGTCCCGCTCGTCTAGCAAGGCGGTCCGGCTTTTGGATTTCGTGCGTGTCGTTGTTTCGTCAAATAGAGCCATCTTCATTCCTCCTCATAGTCAATCGCGCTGTAGGTGTCTTTTTTTCGGACCATCGCATACAGAATCGCTTGATTCATTCGTTTCTGTGGATTCGTGGTGGGCCGGATAATCAAGAAAAGCCCAAACAGGATTAGGAATAGCGTGAACGGCCAAATCAGTGATGAATGTACAAACGGCAGGGCGATCATTCGGAAAACGATCAATCCGATGATTAGAAACAGATCGAACAGATACAGCGCTTTGTTAATTTTCAATTCAGTCGTAATTTCATTCGGAATTTGGTAGATTTTCATTGATGGCAGCTCCTTTAGGAACGAAAAAAGAGATAGCTGCTTGCAGCTATCTCCCTCTCCGATAATTCTTGATTCGGTCCAGTGTGTTTGAGCTTTCTTGGTTCAGATTATGCGTTCGCGGTCGCCGTATATCGTTCACGCTGGTTCTGTCTGTCTGTTGTGTATGTTGCTGATGATTCCGGTTGACCGTTGTTTCATTCACGATGTTTTCGCGAGAAGTACTATCTTGATTAATCGTCCGATTGGATCCGCTGCTTGATGTAGACGAAGCGCCTGAATCAGCAGGCACTTCGGAAGTGAATCCGCTCGACCCAGAAGCACCACTCGTATTCGAAGTCACGTTATTGGTTCCTTGCGCAGTGTTGCCTTGTGTTTCGTTCACCACGACATTTTCATCGATGGTTTGATCACCGCCGGAGCGGGTGATGGTGGTCGTGTTTTGCTGACGCCCTGAAGGACCGTTGCCGGTTTCATTGCGGCTTTGTCCTCCTGTGGATGAAGGAGCAGCTGTGTTGCCGGTATTCGAACTAGCTACAGCGTTCGCATTAGAAGCGCCACTCGTATTCGTGCTTACGTTACTGGCTCCCAGCGTTGTCGTGCCTTGGGTTTCGTTCATGATAATCTCTTCGTCGATCGCTTGATCACCACCGGAGTGATTGACGCTGGTAGTGCTTTGCGGACCTCCAGAAGGAGCAGTACCATTCTGGTTTTGAGTTGCTGCAGAAGACGGCGACGTTGTGATGTCCGTATTCGGACTTGCCGCTGCACGTGGACCAGAACTTCCTGTCGAACTGCCACGAACTCTGGAAATGCCTCCCGCCTGTTCATGGATGCTTTCGGCTTCGTCATTCCTATGGCCAAGTGTTCGTTGTTCCATGCGTTCGTTCTGGATATTGCCAGCAGCAGTTCCGCCACTTGTACGATTAGCATCGTTCGGTGATGGGGCAGAACCATTTGAACTAACCGTTCTTGCATGGACGCCAAAAGCGCTAGAATCGTTACCTTCTAAATCATTTGGTGAAGGCAAAGGTCCTCCCAATGCTCCCCCGCCTTGTGAGGGCTCCTGTGACCCTTTTTGATTGCCTAATAAAGTGGCTTTGTCTGAATTGGCACTTTCAGGAGCGGCATCGCCGTTTCCGGATATCCCGCTTGATTCCGGACTTTCCTTAGTATTTTCTTTCGAAAGCTCGATGTCCTCATTCGGAGAAGGAGTTTGGCTGGTTTTCTCACTCCCTATATGTTCGTCCGTTCCTGCCTGGTTTCCTTTCTTGCCGGTATTAGTAATGGCCGAACCTGCCGCAATTCCACCACCAGCCAATCCGGTTTGTGCTGTTCCTTTTCCTTCACCGTCATTCGGCGACATGGCATTTTCAGCAGCAACTCCATTCTTATTCTGACGACCATTCAGTTTCTCACCCTGGCCATTGTCTTTTTCGGTA
This sequence comes from uncultured Planococcus sp., assembly GCF_947501725.1. NCBI lineage: Bacteria > Bacillati > Bacillota > Bacilli > Caryophanales > Caryophanaceae > Planococcus > uncultured Planococcus sp. Next base: position 160,227 of record NZ_CANMXD010000007.1, read on the forward strand.
CCGTCAGAACCACTGGAGCGGTTCATGGTGTTCATTACCGCTCCGCTGGCACCAGAAATCAACTTGCTACCAGCATAAGCGCCAGCCAAGACGCCCCAGCCGTTTTTAAGGCCGGCGTCAATGCCGAATAATCGTTCCACAATGTTCGGTCCGTCTATAACGGCGACCGAGAAGGCGATTAAGGCAATTAAATATGCCAAACCATCCAATTCAGTTGCCACATAAGCGGTGCTGATCATGTAAATCTTCATGGAGAGGAAAATTAAGATAATCACGAGAAACGTATTTAAGATGGACTGCATAATTTTTTTTGTTTTTTGGCCATCGTGTATATCGGCCGGAGCCACAAGTAAGGCCAGGATGTAGTTGAACGTTAATTCAAAAGACAACCTGGCCAGTTTGTATGCGATTGAGAAAAGCGTGAACGCCATGACTGCCAACGTCGTCAACAGCGTGAGCCAGTTGATGTCATAGCGGTAATAGGATTCGTTTGTCCAAGGCATTAGTGTGCTGTTCTCCAGCTCTACCAATTCTTTTTCAGAAATAGACCATGTTAGTTTATGTGAAATAATGTCTTTTCCTTCAGGGGTTAGCTCTAACTCTTTTCGGTCAACGTTCATCTTTTCCGTAACGGATAGATGACTAATCATAGAAAGTGGCAGTGTGTTCGACGGATCCAAATCTGCTGTTTCCCATCCCTTTTTATCGAATTCCAATAAATCCGTGAGCTGCCTTGAAATGATGTTGTCAGATAAAGAACCTTCACCTTCATCGTATAATTCCGTCGTATTGATTGCGTTGATGGCATCATCCGTAAATTCGTTTGCCTTGCCCATTCCTTGAGACAAAGCTACAACGATGGCCAGCGCAATAAACAAGTTCATGGCCATGCCTTCGCGATCGAATTTCTTCTGGAATATCAGCAAATAGCCTGTATAAAGCAGGCTGAACGCTAAAAGAATGTACAAAAAAGGACGTATCGTGTCAACGAACGTCGCAATTTCTGGATTCTGAAAGAACTGTTTGACGAGTAGTACCTCATCTGTCACGCTTTCGAGTCCATCTACTATAAAGGCAAGCCCTTTGACAAACACCCAGCCCAACCAGCGAACCATGTCACTAATTGCGGTACCGATGCTTAAAAACTCACTAAATTCTTCAATCTTTTCTACAATTTCTGTATCTTTCATGTACAATCACTCCTTATCCCCCCAACGAACACTATTCATAAAGATTCACAAAGTGCTTAACCTCTTCAGTCAGTTTCATATCCTCATAATCTTTGACTCGAAGAGCTCCTTGCACTTTATTATCCTCTATATAATAGAGTTCACTAAACCGCTTGATTTCATCGTAAGGGAGTACTGGGCGCTCATCTTCGGCTCCTTCTTTAGATTGATAAACGTTGTACATATCGATATCAACTTCTTCGCTTTCTGCTACATCTTCTACATAGCTCTGAAATGATTCACCATTGTCTGTAACAATCAGCATAAATCCATCTTTATCTTCTTCCATATATCCTTTTACGTCTTCGAGATAAATCTGTTTGAAGTATTCTTTTTCGCCACAGCCGGCCAATATCAGAACTACAGCTAATAGAACCATAATTTTTTTCATTAAAACCACTCCTATATATTAGTTATGGAAATGCGTCACTACCTATAATTGATTCACAAGCAAGTCCTCAATCGTTATGTCCAATTGATCATCGAACTTTTCAATCAATGTAACCTGTTTCTTCTCTCCGCTTTCGAGATCCTCTTCTTTATAGACCGTCAACATTCCATCTATCAGTTTAACAGTTAACACGTCTCCTGCGTCGAGCCGATTTTCGCAGGAAAGTAAATAGCGGTCCAGCAGCTCCAGTTTCTCATTCATACGTTTACACGCTCCTGTTCTTCTTTTAGTTTCGTTAAGACGCCGTTTATCTTCGTTAAAATAACGGAGCAGAACTTGTCTTCGATTTGATGATTGTTGGCCAATACGAATTCCCGAAAGTCGACGATGCCCATATTCAGGTAGTGTTCCGGATTATCAGCGTCAACATTCCGAAGGAAAGTGCTGTTGAAAAGCTGTTCCACTTTATAGTACTCATTCACGTAATCATTAAATTCAAATTCTTTTTGTATTTCGGCTTTTCGTTTTTGATGCCTCAAAGAGCTGCTGTTCTGTTTGACCGAGACCATATCCGCTTCAACGGCTCTTTGTTTTTCTGCCAACTGTTTTTGTTCCGCTGCATCTGTTCGTTCATCCGCTTGATCATTGGCAACAGTCAGCAGGTTATCGGCAAAGTTATTGGTATCGAACGAAGCACGCAGCTGGTTCAGGTCCGTCATGGAATGCTCGCACGGAATGTCGATGTCATTAATGGAGTTATCGGTGTTGTAGTACTCCGACAGGTATTCCCAGCGGTACTTCAGCGCGGTTTTGCCGGTCAAGAAAATTGGGTAAGATTTGATCCGCTTCCGCTCCTTGTCCTGGCGCTTGATGATGCGGATGACAATCATCTCCCCTTCTTTCAATCCCATGACTTCCGTGGCCGTCATCAGTCTCCTGGAATCCACGCTCTCCGTTTTGGATTTGCTCACGGATAGCGTCTGGCCAGAGCGGGACTTCGTGAGGATCGTTTCATCGCCGAGCTTCTTGGAGATCAATTCCGCCGTGGATTCATCCGCAGTCAACAGATAGAGTGTGTTCCCGCAGTTGCCGTCGATGGTCTTCCAATCGTCGCCATAAAGGTTTTCCAGCTGGGCATACGCCTGGATGACCAAGTTGAAGCGGATGTTCCGGCCCAGGCAGACCGTCACGATATTGGCCATGCCTTCAATCGCGGGCATATTCCCGAATTCATCCAGGATGAAGATCACTTCCCGGTGGCATTTGCCGCCTTCTGAGTTCGAGGCGATGCGGGCTAAGTTCGTATAGACCTGCTTGACGTAAAGTGACGCAATGACGTTCAACGTGGCATCGTAATCTGGCACAATCATGAATACCGCGGTCGGCTTGTCGAATTCCATAATGGCTTGAATCTCGACGTTCCCGTTCGCCACTTCGTGTTCCAGAAGTCCTTCGTGAATCAGCTGGCCATCTTTCCGCTCCCGCTTGACCAATCCCGTAATGTTCACCGCCGTTTTTTCTTTGCCGACGGTTATGGTGAAGGAGTCGTCAACTTTTAACGGGTTCTTATGGAATAGCGTGAACATGCCATCCGCATCGGTTCGGATGGTTGCGGTTTGATTACCGGAGAATGTCACATGGATCCGCGTGTCTGGAGCAGCTTTCCCTTTGATCCAGCGTGAAAATCCGATTTTCGACATATCGAATGAATTCCGGGATGTCAGTTTTGCCGTACCGTCCAGAGTGAAGACACCGAGTTTGGCATTGGCGTTGGCTAAGATGCTGGCTCGGGTTTGGCCACCGGAGAAGTTGATGGTGGCGTATTGCATTTTGGCCGGATGATTTTCTGGAAACTTGGAAAAGAAATCGTCCAGGGCACTGACTTCCTCCTCGGCTTTGTTTTTGACTGTCCGTGTCCCTAAATCCGAGAGCATCAACGCCACATTGTACATGTTGATTTTTTCCCGCTCGTGCTTGCATTGCTCGCATAATGCCAGAATCAGCGCGGTACACAAATCCGTCGCCGAGTTCGCCCAAAATGGGTCCTTCGCTTTCGGGTCGTGGTAAAGCATGAAGGCTACGGAGCGGGCGTATTGTTGCGACAACGAAAAGTTGCCCTCCATGAATGCATCGATGGTGAGCTGCAGCAGATTGTAGGACATGCTCTGAATTGGATTCATGAGATTTAGCACTTCGACGTGATAGCCAAGCCCTTCGAGCGTATCTTTGGAAGCGGCATAGAGCTCCCCTTTCGGATCATTCAGGATCATGCTGGCTTGCTGTTCTGCGCGGCTGTAGATGTCGATGGCCGAGAACACGAACGTCTCCCCTTTCCCGCTTCGCGTGGTCCCGATCACCATATTGTTCACTGGGCTGTCATCGATGAAGAGACTTTTTTTGTAGCGGCCCACTGGCACGCCGCCGCTTCCTTTGAACCGCTTCCCTTTTTCGGGGACATCCCGGTACTGTTGCTGGATCTCCTTGAACGTGGTGAAGCGGGCGCTGCCTTTCTGTTCTTTCCTGATTTGGCCGTAGTTTGTGATGTATTTGAAGACCATCACGGCAGATGCTACGAATGAGACGAGGAGCATCATTCCGTAAAAGCCGATTGCTGTCTCCGCGTAAGGAAAACTGTAAATCATCGAAGTGGTCAGGCGAATCGGCTCTGGTTTGAGTAGATTGCCGGTGCCGAGTGTTTTTTGGAACACTTCAACCACTCCATTCACCAGGAAGTTAAGCGTAAGAAAAAAGAGTGAGAACGACAATGCTAGTATCAGCAACGGGATTCCAATCTTCTTTACGTAATAGGTGAAATGGTCATTGAACATGCTTTATTTGCCTCCCCTCTTCAGCTAAAGTGTAGCCAGTTCGTTTTTTTTCTTTTTCAGTTCCGCATTGATTCCTTTAATCGCCTTGTCATCCTTTTTCGATGCTTTTTTTGCATCCGCTAAGTTGGTCTCGAGTGTCTTGATTTCGGCCGTCAGCACTTCGTACGAATCTACTTTTTGCTTCAGCTCTTCACTATTGTTGTTGTTCAGCTCTACTTTTGCCTCTTCGACCTTCCCAAGCTTCAGAAGGCCATAGGTTTTCATTTCCGAACGCTCGACCGTCATGTTAATAGAAGGAAGGTTCATCATCAGTTCGTAATCCCCTTCAAAATAGGCCAGATCGAAACGGGCTTCGTTCGTCGGGTACAGCTGGTTGAACGCGTTGATTTTCTTGATTTTTTCCTCTTTGGCCAATTGCGGATTCTTTAGGAGGAGTGTTTCCACGTACACGGTATCCTCCATGATCTGGACGGCCTTCTCGAATTCATTCTTCTCTAAGTAAAGGTTGGCCAAGATCCGCTTTTGGCTTTCGGTCAGCTCGTCCTTTGCTTCGAGGGATTTCAGGAACTCTGCCTCTTCTCCTAAAAGACCGTATTCATAGGTTTCGATTATCTCTTCCTGCTGGCTGACAATGCCGCGTCCTTCCTCTAAGGCTTCTTCGTACTGAGCTTTCTGGAGAGAGTGCGAAATCCCCAAGAGCAGCAGTCCTGCTCCTAAGGCGGCAGCCAGCGAGTAGATCGCGACCCGCTGCCACTTCTTTAATCGGGAGATGCGGTCTTTGTCGACGTTGATCAGCGTCCGATCGATCGTTTCTTCTTTTTTGAATTCTTCCGGCGTCAGCTTTTCAATCTGTTCCAGCAAAAAGAGCTTGTCGGCCTGTTTTTCTTTATCCACGCGGATCTTCGTTGCTTTGTCTTTGATCTGGTGATAAATGTTCGGGTAATCATAGGACCCGAAGTTAAACGCCCCTTTATAGAGATCAAGGCCGTCTTTGCCAATCACAAAGAACTCCGCAGCTGCTTCTCGCTGTTCGTTGCGATACGTCAATTCCAACTCATGTGTCAACGCAACGGCTTGGCCAAAATCGAGTTTTTCGTGATTCGGTATTGTGTCAGCTGGTGTGCCCACAAATAATATCTTCAACATGTAGCAGTTCTCCTTTAGCCGGTTAATAGAAAAAAGCCACTCATTCCGGAGCGGCTCTTCCTTTGTACTTATTAAAATTTAATGTTGCTGTCAATGCTTTCTGCAATACCGTAGGCACCCATCACAATGACCAACCCTGCCGCTGCTCCAATAAAAAAGCCAATCGCTTTTGGTCGTCCACGATCGCCGCCGAGTATTAGAAAGAAACCGCCCACACAAAAAGCAATCGCCGCGGCGATTAAGCCTAATCTTTGCGCCCATTCCAATATCGCTAGACCTGTCTCGATTAATCCATCCATTTAAAACCCTCCCCTGCTATTAATTACTTAGTTTTGTGAAGCCAAGCCAGGACTGGCGGCTTTTCGTTCTTTCTTTAAGAGGTTCATCAACAGCGGAATGTTTGCGGAAATCACTTCCCGGTGCTTCTCCTCTAACCAGTCATCGTAATCTTTGCCGTTATAGGCTAGGAGATCCTCTGCATTCGTCTTTAATTCTTTTTGTTCTTTTGTTGCTGCCATTCCTAAAACCGCCTTTCACTTTGATTGGTAGTAGCACACCCTTAAGAACAGTAAGGATAGGCGAATTTATAGCCGGTTCATTCGCTAACTCTCTGCAGCCTATAGCTACAGCGCACAGGGTTTTTAGCACACCCAGAACTAGAATCTGGCAACAGAACAACAGCCAGTTTTAGGAGACTCTGGCCAAACCATCTCGTCGTATATCCATACCGCAAGTTGCCAGTTGCGACAGACACGCACTATGAAGTTGTCCTTTGTGTTGCTTACTGTTCTTAAGGGTGTGCTACTAGACTCATTTCACTTTTTTGATGCCTTTTACTTTCTGCAATTCGTCCTCGGCATTTTTTCGTTTGGCCAACAGCCGTTTGTCCGAAATCACCGACCGTGTGCGGTAGTAGAGATCCGTGATGTGGCGAACTTCTCCCGACTCCTTCTCGACGCCGACAGCCCCTTTCAGTTCGTATGTTTTTCCTTCGAACGTTCTTAAGCTGGATGCTGATGCTAAGTCGTATAGATAGAACCGCTCTGCCATCTGATTACACCTCGCTTCCGTATTCTTGTCCTTGAACCGGACATGTTCCCAGGGGAAGTTCTGCATGGACATCCCCAATGACTCCACCAGCAGCCGGACATTTTGGGCGGAAGGGTTTTCGTTCTTCCGCTGTTCCCACATGCTGATGGTGCTTTGCGGAATCTGTTTGCCGGTCCTGTCGGATAACTCGGATTGGGAAATGCCGAGTGCCTTCCGTTGTTCCTTGATCCAGTCGCCAAACCATACGGGCATCTCCTCCCTCCTTTCATCGAGTCGTGAATGTCCCAATGGATTAGTCCGAGTTTATCAGCATGCTAATATTATTTCAACAGTATACTGTTTAATAAAACAGTATACTGATACTAAAGTCTGTGAAAGCTTTAAGAATAGGATATAAAGAAAAAATGATTTCACAGTTTTTAAAGTGAAATAGGTTGAATATGAATGGGGAAAGTAATAGATTTTTCTTTACCAGAAAATAAATTATTTGAAGTACTAGGAAAAAACGCTCATCCCATAACGACTATGTAATCATTTTTAACTTTTGTTCTTTTTTCTTCAAAAAGGTCTTATTGCCATTGGTAGCTTTAGTTTATTGATGTTAAAATATCTTGAGTTAAAGATTTCGGAATGACGCGTGTAGCTCGATGCATCTGACAATCCACAATATCGACCAGAATGGGAATGAGAAGAGGTATTGTATGCAAATTGATGAGGCCGTAACGACTCGTATCCAGCAGCTACTGGAAGAAAGAGGCTGGACACCCAATGAATTGATTAAACGCTCAGGTATCAAGCAATCCACAATCTCGGAAATCATGGCTGGCAGATCGAAGTTTCCCCGGATTAGCACAGTTCAAAAGATTGCTCACGGTTTCGGAATGACGTTATCGGAGTTTTTTGACCATGATATGTTTGAAGAATGAGTAAGTTATAATATAAAAAGGTTTATATAAAAGAAGAAGGCTTCATGTTTTCACCAGATTTATAAAGGAATATGAAAAAGGGCTGAGAAGTGATTCTCAGCCCTTTTGATTTGTTCTATAATTGTTTACTCAATTAAATTCTATTCTTCTGTTATATGTAGTTTTAATAGAGTGAGTTACTTTAAAATCCTATACTTTCAAATTTAAGATGATATATAGAATCTAAAGCCTTTTATAATCACTATCAGATATACGCATGCTGGCATATGCATATACATGTATGCTAGCATACGATAAACTAAAACTTTAAGCAAATTACATCAAATCCCCATACCTAACTCAAGTAGATATTTCTACTTAACTTAGGTATGGGGATTTGTTAGTAAAAGTAAATGGAATTTCATAAACTAATGACCATGATTCTTTGGTGAAATTAAAGAGTAAAGTTTATTAGTTTATTTGAGGGTTTTAGACACTTCTTTTTTAGCAAAAGAAATATAGACTCACCTTCTCATGTCTATTTAGTTTTCTGCAAAGAGAATAATTCCAAAGCAAATCTAATATCAAAGGGGAAATTTATATCTTTTCTCAATAACTAAACTCTCCTTTCTCCTCTTACAGAACATCACACTAATGTATACGAGCATACCAATATGCAGGCATGCTCGTATGCTAATATACTCGCATGCTAATATACAGATATGCTAGCATATTGGTATGCAACTGAAGGAAACTTTTAATAGTAGTATTAACCTCAATTTTTCTCGATTATTGAATTAAAAATGCTGTGTCTTATCAAATGAACTTCCATATTCACAGAATTTAATAAAATATTTTGTACATACTTTTCCGCAGTGATATACTTGCATATGAGTAGCGAAAACAGTTTATACCAATTTTAAGTATATCTTAATTAAGGGAGATGAGAAGATGAAAGGTAAAGGTCGAGCAACAGTAGTTACGTTTGGAAATTTTAAAGGTGGAACTGGAAAGACGACGAATAGCACTATGATTGCCTATGCACTCTCGAATATGGGTTATAAGGTTTTATTAAGTGATCAAGATCCACAAGCGAATGCTACCAGTTTATATCTTAAAACTAAATCCGAGATTTCCGGTGAAATCGTAAGTTTTAAAAAGACATTAATGACGGCTATTCAAGAGGAAAATTTAGGAGAAATTATTACAGAAATAAAAGAAAACCTGTTTCTCTTGCCAAGCTTTAGCGATTTTGCGTTATATCCGAGATTCTTGGAGAAAAAGTTCCCTAAGGAAGTCGATCGGGTCCAATACTTTTCAAAGTTAATCGGACCGCTTAAAAATGATTTTGATTTTATTTTCATAGATGTTCCTCCGACCATATCAATTATTACAGACTCGGCGCTCTACGCTTCAGATTATGTGGTGGTAGTTTTGCAAACTCAGGAACGTAGTTTACAAGGTGCAGAGGTATTTACTACATATTTGCAATCTCTTATTGATGAATATGGTGCTGATTTAGATATTATTGGTATCCTTCCTGTTTTACTCAAAAATGGAGCTGCTGTTGATTTGGCTACACTAGAGAATGCTAGAAATATCTTTGGGGAAGAAAATCTTTTCAAAATTGTCGTCAAAAACATGGAGCGTTTAAAACGTTTTGACATTACTGGTATTACTGATTACGATATGCATGATCGAAAAGTGCATGATAGTTATAAAGAGATTGCAAAAGAATTTATTTCAAGGCTAAATGCTGAACTTGAAAGGGTGAACATATAAGATGAGTAATTTATTAAATAAAAATCCGAAAAAGAAGTTATTGGATCGTGGGCCAAATATTGCTCCAACAAACCAGTTCAAAATGGAGTCGGTTGAACAAACTGAACGAGTTGTTGCAGAACCGGTCCAAAATTCTGAAATTAAGAAAGCGGCCTCTTCAGAAAGAAAAGCGACAAGTGTTAGAGTAAGAAAATCAACAAGAAATAAATTAAATGCTTTGGTTAGTTTAAACAAAGCAGAAACAATCGATGATTTGTTGGACATAATGATTGAAGAATATATGTCTGCTAATCTTTTAAAAGATGAGAAAAAACAATTTGAGTTAATTTTAGAACTTTATAAATCAAAAGGTTAATCAAAACGCCTTAGTCTTTAATTCTGAGACTAAGGCGTTTTTTGTTTAATTATAAAATCTGCATACTGGCATGCAAATATACCAGTATACGTATATGCAAGCATGCAAATATACCTGCATACCAGCATGCGGGTATATTTGTATATACATATACCGGCATGCTGGTATATGTATATACCGGTATGCAAGCATGCTAGTATATCTCCTTTCACACCCTCTAAATCGTTGATATAGAAGGCTTTTAGAAGAGTAAGTGTTTTTTCTTCTAAAAATATGCTGGTATGTTTATATGCTTGCATATCAATATACCAGCATATACATATACCAGTATATTGATATGCAAGCATGCGCATATACCAGTATACCAGCATACCAGCATGCGAGTATGCTGGTATACGACTTAAAAAAACTCCTTAAAACCCTATTGTAACAAGCATTTCACTCTCTTATACTTTAAACAAATTAGAAAATATGAAGTAAAATGAGAGGTGGGGGAGCAGTGGAGACAATACAGAAGATAATCTTGTCAATTTTGCATGAAGGAATTGATACTTTTAAAAAGAGAGGATCTGCTGCATCTCTTCCTCATTTAATTGAAGCCCAAAAGAAGTCAAAGAGACATAAAAAAGGTGCAATATGTGTTACACGTTCCAAGGAAGATTTATCAACACCTGCTGGTGTCAAAGGATATGTGGTTACGTCGAAAGAGACTCTCTTGGAGGATTTTTTTGAACTTTCTCACTGGACCCCCAATGTACATAACTACTTAGGGTATAGCGATAAAGAAAGGCGGCATCTCAAGGGACACACCGAAACGAACCTGCAGCAAATCAATACGTTCGTTGTCGACATCGATACGAAGAAACAACCGTATACGGAAATCCTGACCGCTGCACTCGATCACAGCGTAGGAATCCCGACCATGGTCCTGGAGACTCCGAAAGGGTTTCAGGTCTATTTTGTGTTGGAGACGCCGCTGTTCATCAGCAACCAGAATGACTACCGGGGCTTGAAGGTGGCCAAACGCATTTCCGAAAACATCCGGCGCAGCTTGGCCGAGGTGTTGCAGGGAGTGGATCTTTCCTGCAATGACTTTGGCTTTTTCCGCATGCCTTCGGAAGACAACATCCGCTGGTTCTCCGACAAGATGGTCTTTTCCCTGCACAACCTGATCGCCTGGTCGAAACGGCAGGACGATGACCAGAACCGTGGATTATTCGTCGTGGAATCGAAAGGGGAGGGGCTTGACCCGACACATGCCGAGTGGTTCCGGGAATTATTAGCTACACGTCACGTAAAAGGAAGTGACGGGCAGATCGGACGCGACAACCTGATGTACACGCTCTCTTTGGCCTGCTACAGTTCCGGGAAAGGGCAGGGAGAGACGCTTGACCTGCTGGACGAATACAATTCCTCTCTGGAAGTGCCTGTGCGCCACAGTGAGGTCCGGAAAATCGTCAAGAGCGCCTACAAGGGCCGTTTCAAAGGAGCGAGCCAGACCTATATCCAGGAACTTCTGGAGGCTTGGCTTCCCGGGAAGGATATACCGGTGACGAATCACTTGGGTGGCTGGTACAAATTCAAGAAGGAACGGAAGGATCGCGTCCGCAGCCATTACGATGAATGGGAAGGGGACCTGTTGGCTTACATCCAGTCGGAAGCCAGTACGGTCCAGCCGATTTTATGGACCACGCAGAAGGCGGTGTGCGAAGCGGTCGGCATTCCCCGTAGTACGTTCAACGAAGTGATCCGCAAATCCAAGAAACTTCTCATCAAGCGAATTGGAAAAGGGCGCAGCGCACAGACCGGTTTGACCTCTGTTGCGATGCTTCTTCAGTGTGCCCTTGAATTCAACCAGGAGCATCGTGCCCTCTACTACGAAGCCATTAACTTAATGAACAGATCGCGTGAGAATGCAAGCGCCTTATGGGAGCTTGAAAACCAAATAGCTTTACTGACAAAATTCCCTGAAAATCAGTCTTTAACTGGAAAAAAATTCAATTCTTCGTAAGTGTCCAGTCTGCCAATACATATCTGTATACGTGTGTCTTATTTTCTTGCATCAGGAATCTTTTTGTAGCTTAGCGGATTCATTTTGGGGATTTTCTCTGACCTGTTAAACTAACTATACAGAAGGGCAGGGGAATGAAGATGCTGTATGGTTATGAGGAGTATCGTTTAAAAGAAGGGATTTCTCCTGGTACGTTGGTGACGGAATTGGAGCTACTGAAGTCATTTGTTCGTTTTGTGAACTTGTGGAATGACAAGCAGGTGGAGCCGTATGAAATTAGTCCTGCCGATGTCCGGGCATTCTTGGACCAAGAAAAGGCAAAAGGGTTGAAAGCGAGTACAGTCAAACGGAAATTGTCCCATATTCGTCAGTACTTTCACTATCTGTGGAAAGTCGGGAAAGTGCCGATTGATTTCATGCCTAAATTTGAATATGAATTGGTAATCGAGAAACCAGTGGGGCAGCTTCTGTATTCGGAGTTTGTGATAGAAAAGAAAAAGGTGTTGCAGCATCCGACTTTGATGTTGAATGCGAAGCTTTATTTCTTGTTTGCGATGGCCGGATTTAGAATGCGGGAGATTGAACGGTTACGAAGCAGACATTTTCGTGATTTAGGGGACCGAGTGGAAATGAATTTTGTGACGTCTCAGGATGTTTTTTGGCAGTTAACTTTTGAGGATCCGACAGAAATAGCGGTGATTGTCCAGGTGATGGAGCGAGCGGTTTTCCGGGAGCATGATTATCTGGTCGCATCGGATAAGAAGTATGGACCGGATTATGTGCGGAATAACATGAAGGATATCTATTCGGGTCTAACAGCTCTGTTACCGAAGCCGTTTAAGACAGAAGAGGTTCGGATTGCGTATATTTACGATCTCTATAAGGTCCAGGAGAAGTCGTTTGATGAAATGGCGGGGTTATTGGGAATTATGCCCGCGTCGCTTACATCGGTCTTAAAACTTGTTTTTGAGCGTTATCAATAAGTGAATGAAAAACCACAGGAAGTCTTAAATTCGTGTAAGGATTTTCTGTTAAGGATGGTGGAAAAAATGAAAAATAGTTGTTTAACAGTGAGTGCAAAAAAATTTTTTCAAATGTCGTTAGAAGAGTTCATGAATCAAATGAAATTAAATTACATAGATATTTGTGGCGAAGCGGCACATATATTACAAGAAAATGCATGGAAAGATTCTTTTATTATGTTGAATACACATTTGAGTGAGCTGAAAAAATTTCAGGTTTATATGATCTTTGAATATGTGTTACCTCGTGAGGGGGGGAGAAGACCAGATTTACTCATAGTAACTTCAAGTGAAGTACTTGTTATTGAGTTTAAAGAAAAGGCAAGGTTTCAACAAGCAGATGTAGATCAGGTAAGTGCTTATACTCGTGATATTCAACATTATCACCAAAAATCTCTTGAAAAAAAAGTGATCTCCTATCTTGTACCAACCCAAGCAATAGGTCGAAAAAGGATAATTCATCATGTAACCGCGATTTCACCGGATTTATTACTGTCAGATATCAAGGCGTATTGTGCCAATTCTTTTAGTGGGAATATAGAGGACTGGTTAAATTCAAGTTATGAACCGCTTCCTTCCATCGTTGAAGCAGCGAAGCTGATTTATTCTAATAAGAAATTGCCAAGTATACACCGTGCAAATAGTAGTGGGTTACCTGAGGCATTAGCAGAATTGCAGTCTATAGTTCATAGGGCGAAAAAAGACAATAAAAAAGTGTTGATCTTGGCGACTGGTATCCCTGGATCTGGTAAAACACTTCTAGGCCTTCAATTTGTATACGAAACATATTTGGATGAGGAAACTAAATCAGCAATTTTCCTATCAGGGAACGGACCACTTGTTCAAGTACTCCAAGATGCCCTAGAAAGTAAGGTATTTATCCAACCATTAAGAAACTTTATTAAGCATTATGGCTTTAATGAGACCAACGCATCTCCTGAGCGAATTATTGTATTTGATGAAGCCCAACGTGCCTGGGACCGTGAACAAGTCAATGCTAAGCACAGACACGATGCTTCTGAACCGGAACTACTGATTCAAATAGCGGATAAGATCCAAGGGTGGACTGTCGTCCTAGGCTTAGTAGGAGAAGGACAGGAAATACATATTGGGGAAGAAGCAGGAATTAGTCAATGGGCAGAGGCAGTTACCAATAGTGAGGGAGATTGGGAGATCTATTCACCATCTAAGTTGCAAAAAAATTTTAAGGATTTGCAAAGGGAAATTACTTATAGTGATAAGCTGGATTTGAATACTTCCTTACGCTCTCATATAGCAGAGGATGTTAGTCAATTTGCCACCATGCTATTAGGAGGATCATTAGATGAGGCTGGAACGTTGTTGCAAAACATATACGATCAGCAATTTTCTATTTACCTTACACGTGATCTAGAGAAGGCAAAACGTTATGTGAAAAACCGCTATTTTGAAGATCAAAACAAAAGATATGGATTGATCGCATCGTCTCGCTCGAAAATTTTACCGCGTTTTGGTGTAGATACATCATTTCAAGGAACTAGCAACGTTAATATTGCGAAGTGGTTTAATGAAGACCCATTAAACGCTGAATCTGGATGCAGCTTAAAGACTGTGGCCACTGAATTTTCATGCCAGGGTCTTGAATTGGATTTTCCAATCGTTTCTTGGGGAGAAGATTTGGTTTGGAAGAATGGAAAGTGGTCTTCTAATAACCATCGAAATCCAAAGGCGAAAGACGCGCATCTCCTTCGAATCAATAGTTATCGTGTTCTTTTGACGAGGGGAAGGGACGGGATGATAATTTACATTCCGCAAGATCCACAACTAGATGAGACATATAAGCTCTTTAAAATGATGGGCTTAGAATTGATGTGAATTTTACTAAGAAGAAAACGCCAATCCACAATGAGTGAACTGAACCCGATTTAACGGATAGTTTAATAAAAGTATCCTACAGCTAGGCTGTGATCAGATGATACCGGTATTGTGCCGGTGTCATTTTTTAAAATTCCATTGCTTATGCGTTCCATTGTAATACGCCATGTAATTATCCACCAGCGCTTTCATTAAACTCGACATCATCTTTAAAGTGACCAAAAAAGGACTACACAGGGGCGTTGTCGATACAGTTGCCTCGGTGGGGCACCAACTGGGTCAATCCTGTATCCTTCACGCGTTGTTGATATTTTGGGTAGGTATAGTAGAAATCTTGATCGGAATGGATCATCGCTTCCGTTCAAGATTTCCATCCAACGATTCCTTCAGTTTTTTTAAACGTAACGTGGGGTGAACAATTTCCATTTTCACGGCAGAAAGATACGCCATTTTCCTCGAATGGTTGGGCAAGTAAGTGATACCGGTGACGAATACCTTGCCGGATTCATCTTGATTGAACTCCCGGTTTAACAGGTTGGGATAGACGGCGTGTTCTTGTGTGCCGTTGTCGATTTGCTTATAGGAAATTCGTTCGCCGAATTTTGGTAAATAAGTTAAATTTGTGCGTGAGATGCAGGATCTTTTTGTGGTTCATCGGTATTTCCAGCAGTTCGGTGAGTATCATATAGAAGATACGCTACCTATTTCCCGACGATGCACATCGATCGTAGATACTTTTGAGCAACAGGTAGTCATGTTCTTCACGATTAGTGTACTGTTCAGCCTTTTTCAACCAAGCATAATAGCCACTTCGGCTGACCTTTGCAATTTGACAGAGAGAAATGATGCCCTATTTCAATTGAAACTTTTAAACCACCGCGTTAATTGTTTCGTATTTTTCCGCTGTGATCCGCTGTGTTTCTTCACCTGCCTCTCAAGTTCCTCGAGCTTTTTTAGCAACTCATTTTCCCCTTCTAGATATTTGATGCGTCCTTCCGCCTTCTCCAGCTTTTTCTTAGCAGATAGATCTTCCGTAGAAGCGGGGCCATACTGCCTTTTGCGCAGCGCTCTTCAAAGAAGCCTTCTTTTCCATAATTTCTAAACGTTGTTCGTCACCGGTTCAAGGAAGACGTCGCTTTTTTTTGAACCGATAACAGTTAAATCAAACCCACTTCACTAAGGATCTGGGAAGGAGCTTTGCTCGCTAGACTCTCCTTTACGGCGTGAATCTTGAATTCTGATGTGTACTAAATTGCACGATCGGATATGGAAGTGACATTCATATGCGCGTTCAAGGAGAAAGGAAATCTCAAAAGAATTGCGTTAAAGTTGAAGGAATTCTATTGACTAATCGTAAGAAAAACCCCAAATGGGTCACTTTTTTAAAAGTGTTTACCATTTGGGGTTCAGTTCAAACTGGCTGAAGCGGATTTCTTTATTATCTTGCAGACATTTTAAAATGTTCATCAAATGCGTGTAGTATCTGCTGATTCTTGCAAAGCACTTTCTTCTAGGTTATTGATCATATTTTTCTTCCGGACAAAAATGAAGTACGCTGCTACGGTGAAGCCCGCAATCAATGAAGTTAACGTAGCCTGTAAGCGAAGTGACTCAATAAATAGCATAGCGATATATATACTCGAAATGGCCAAGATTGTGGCATATGTCAAGTAAGGGAAGAGCCACATCTTGATTTGTAGGGCTTCTGGATTTTCACGATCAAATTTGCGGCGCATGCGCAAATGGGAAAATGCAATAACCAAATAAACTAAAAGAGCGACAGCGCCGGATGAATTGATCAAGAAAAGGAAAATCTTATCCGGTGAGATATAGCTGAATATGACTGCGACATATGAAAATACAGTGCTAAATAAAATGGCGCGTACAGGGACACCTTTTTTGCTGAGTTTTAAGAAAGCTTTGGGTGCATCCCCTTTCTTTGCCATTCCGTACAGCATCCGTGAATTTGCATATAAGGCAGAATTCAAGCAAGATAGCACGGCTGTCAGTACAACAAAGTTCATGATTTGAGCAGCAGCAGGAATGCCTATATGGTCAAGAACGGCTACAAATGGACTAACGAGTATGTTGGCTGAATTCCATGGCAGTAAAGTAACAACTAGTGCTATAGAACCGATATAGAAAATCAAAATACGCCAGATGACACTATTGGTGGCAATCCGAACTGCTTTGGCAGGATGATCAGATTCCCCGGCGGCAATGGTAACAATTTCAGTTCCCATGAATGAGAAAATGACCACGGTGATTCCGAGCAATACAGAACCGATACCAGATGGCATGAATCCGCCGCTTCCGAGTAAATTCGTAGTTCCTGGAGAATCTACACCCGGATACCAGCCGAAGACAACACATAAACCAATCACAAGGAATAAAGTAATGCTGACCACTTTGATGAGTGAAAACCAATACTCAAATTCACCGAATGACTTAACGGAAAATAAGTTCGTTAATGTCAATGCAATGGTCAAGATCAATGCCATAAGCCAAAGTGGGAAATCCGGCAGCCAGTACTGCATAATGGCGGCGCCAGCAATAGCTTCAATCGCAATGACGACTACCCAGAAAAACCAGTAGAGCCAGCCAATTGTAAATCCTGCCCATTGGCCGATGGATTCATTAGCATAAGTCGCGAAAGAACCGCTTGTCGGATTAGCTGCCGACATCTCACCAAGCATTCGCATCACCAATACGACGAGGGTTCCGGCCAGTGCGTACGATAAGACTGCTCCGGGTCCTGTGGAATTGATGACCGCTCCGCTACCGATAAACAGTCCTGCTCCAATCACTCCGGCGATTGAAATCATACTAATGTGCCGGATTTTCAAGTCCGGATTCAATTGTTGCTTTGTCATGTGCTTTGCCCTCCTTCAATTTTAAATTAATGCAATACTTATAAATACTGAATGTAAACGTTTACAAAAATCTGAAAATTAAACCTTGAAGATTATGATACATAAAATTCTTTAGGAAACATGTAGACAAGTTGTAAACGAATCCTGACAATAGGATTTACTATTTGTTAATTCAGATGAAGTTTATAAAACTTTGCATCTTCTTGAAAATATAGCATTGAGCAATGGCGTCTATCTGTTAGATGATTCTTGGGCTGTTTATTTCGTCTCTAAAAGCTGAAAAGCCATTACTGCACTTTCAAGAGCCAACCGTTTTGCAGGAGCCATGAAGTCTTTGCCGAGAAGTGCTTCTAATTTTTCGAGCCTCAGATAAAGTGTTTGGCGGACGACGAACAAACGATCTGCCGTCACTTTTTTTGAACCATTAGATTCTAAAAAAATGGTTAACGTCAAAAACAAAGTGCTGCCCATTTTTTGATCGTATTCAAAGACTGGCGCTAGATAACTTTCGGCATAAGATTTCAGAAAACCGTCATCTTCAAACTCTAGTAAAAGTTTGTAAATTCCCAGTTCTTCATATAATGGTGATTCAACAATACCTTTATGCATCATTTGGGCAGCCTTTCCAGCTTCTCCGTAAGCTTTTACAGCATTTTCAATATCTTGATAAACTGAACTGACACCGCAAGTGCAACTTTTTCCATCAATAAAATGGAGACTGTTCATATCGATCATTTGCTGGACGAGCTGCAAAGAACGGGAGGTTTCATTTTTTAAATGTTCAGCGGATATAAACGAAGCAATGGCCACAATTTCGCTTTTGCTGCAGGATAAAGCCGGGAAAAAACCAGCCCGCTTAAAAAGAGCGCGCACGCTCATCAACCTCTGCAATTTGATTTCTTCCCAATCGCTTTGCTGTAGTTCCCAATCGTTGGATTTGGTATTAATCGTGAAGACCCTGTAATAGGTATTGTGGCTTGGCGGCGGAAGGTAAACTTGAAGCTCATCTAGCTCGACTGTTTGGCCATTTATAAGATTGCGGACAAATTCGTCCTCATTATTTTGTTTGCGTTCTTCGATGGTTCTATGTCGAAGCAAAATTTGCGCAATAGCAAGGGCCGCTCTATCCAAAATGAGAAAAGAAAACTCTTCAGGGTGTGGCTGGTCTAACTGCATACATACATGGCCTAGCACTTGACCGAGTCCTTCCACCGGCATAACGGCAAATGTCGAACCTTCAACAATCAGTAAACCTTGTTCTATGTATTCATTGGGCGACTGATCCAACAGATATCGGATTTCTTTTTCCCATACTTTGCTATTAGAAGGGAAATAATAGGGTTTTTCGTTGTCCGTAATAAAAATGGCACGCTGCTGAAAGAATTGATGTAGTTCCTGTAAAATTTTTAAAATTCCGTTATGTGTCAAGGAAAGTGAATTGAATTTTCTGGACAAGGAGTCCAGTTGCGAAAGCATTTGATGGTGCTGATTGATAATGAAAGTATGCAGATCCTGCGTGATATCGACAAATCGGACAGTCTTTTCAAAGATAATGACCGGAAAAGCACAGTGATCAGCCAGTTCAATGATCTCTTCTGGAATTTCTTTAAAATAAGGACCGATTTCTATACATATACCAGCAACATTTTTATCAATCAGTCTTCTTACATATTTCAGCTGCGTTTGAAGCTCTAGTTGTAAGCCTACTCCAGTCGTGAGAATTAGTTCGCCGCCGTTAATTAATGTATCAAGCTCTTTCACTTCCAAAATATGTGACCATTTCACTTGCCTGTCGATGCCTTCTTCACCTGCAATCAAGCGTGCATCAGCAAAACTTTTTCTTTTCAATACTTCTCTAATAGTCAATTTTAACTTTTCCATATAGTAGAGCCCTCCATAACGTCAAAAAAATCTTTTGATTATTATACAAAGTGTCAATTGATAGTAATCAGAATTATTTGTAAAGTACAGTTAGTAGTTTAAAGAGTTAATAAAAATATGGCAAGAACATTCGAATGGAGGAATAATAATGACAATGGCAGCAACAGAAAAGAAAACGCTTACAAATTTTATCGGTGGACAATGGGTAAAGTCGACAACAGATAAATACGAGAAAGTTCCTAATCCAGCGACGGGCGAAATTTTGGCAGAAGTTCCAATTTCAACGACTGAAGATTTGGAGAAAGCTGTAGCAGCGGCTAAACAAGCTTTTAAGAAATGGAGAAAGGTAGCAGTTCCTCAACGAGCAAGAATTCTTTTTAAATATCAACAACTATTGATCGAAAACTGGGAAGCGCTAGCGAAAATTATTACGATTGAAAATGGTAAAAATTTTGGTGAAGCATATGGAGAAGTTCAGCGTGGCATAGAATGTGTCGAATTCGCTGCAGGCGCACCGACATTGATGATGGGCCAGCAACTTCCGGACATCGCAACAAATATCGAATCAGGCATGTATCGTTACCCAATTGGTGTCGTTGGCGGAATCACGCCTTTCAACTTCCCTATGATGGTGCCATGTTGGATGTTCCCCTTAGCTATCGCCAGTGGAAATACATTCATCTTAAAACCATCTGAACGCACGCCTCTTTTGGCAAACCGTTTGGCGGAACTTTTCCAAGAAGCGGGTCTGCCAGATGGTGTGCTCAATGTTGTCCACGGTGCCCATGATATCGTCAATGGAATTCTCAGCCATCCGGATATTCCGGCAATTTCGTTTGTAGGTTCACAGCCAGTTGCTGAGTATGTCTATAAAACAGGGACGGCGCATGGCAAAAGAGTACAGGCGCTTGCTGGTGCGAAAAACCACACAATCGTTATGCCAGATGCAGATATGGATCTGACATTGACTAATATCATCAATGCAGCTTTCGGTTCGGCAGGAGAACGGTGCATGGCATGTGCAGTAGTCGTAGCAGTCGGTGACGTAGCGGACGAGCTGGCGGAGAGACTTGTTGAAGAATCCAATAAACTGACAATCGGCAATGGCTTGGAAAAAGATGTCTTCCTAGGTCCGGTCATCAGAGATTCTCATAGAGACAAAACAGTCACTTATATCGAGTCAGGCATTGAAGAAGGTGCTAAATTGCTACGGGATGGGCGGAATGACCAATCTTCTACTAAAGGCGGATATTTTATCGGGCCAACAATTTTCGACGGCGTTACACAAGAGATGAAAATCTGGAAAGAGGAAATCTTTGCTCCTGTCCTCTCAATTGTCCGAGTAGAGACCTTGGATGAAGCGATTGAATTTGCCAATAAATCCGATTTTGCAAACGGAGCGTGCCTGTTCACGGACAGCGCTAAAGCCATCCGCAAATTCAGAGAAGAAATCGACGCAGGTATGCTCGGCATCAACCTGGGTGTTCCGGCACCGATGGCATTTTTTCCATTCTCAGGTTATAAAAAATCGTTCTATGGTGATCTGCATGCCAACGGCCGTGACGGTGTTGAATTCTATACACGCAAGAAAATGATGACTGCACGACACTCGTTCTAAAAAAGGGGAGGGGAAAATAGATGGCTACTGCAAAAGAAATATCCAAAACATTAGTGGAAAAAGACCGCGAAAATGTATGGCACCATATATCTTCTTACAATGAAACGAAAAGGCCAATGGTAGTGGAAAGCGGAGAAGGTGCATGGATCACGGATCACGAAGGCAACCGTTACCTGGACGGAATGTCAGGACTTTGGTGTGTGAACGTTGGATACGGCCGCGAAGAACTGGCGGCGGCGGCTTATGAGCAGATGAAGAAATTGGCCTACGTGCCGATGACACAGAGCCATGAACCGGCTATTGAGCTTGCAGAGAAGCTGAACAGCATGCTGGGAGACGATTATAAAATCTTTTATTCCAATAGCGGATCGGATGCCAATGAAGTGGCTTTTAAATTGGCTCGCCAATACCATCAGCAAAATGGGGAGCATTCCCGGTTCAAGTTCATCTCTCGTTATCGGGCATACCATGGCAGTTCAATGGGGGCAATGTCGGCGACAGGGCAAGCATTGCGCAAATTTAAATATGAACCGTTAGCACCCGGATTTTTGCATATTGCACCGCCGGATAATTACCGGCGTCCAGCCGGTCAATCTATCGAAGAGTATAACCTTCAACGTGCCCAAGAATTCGAAGAGAAAATTATTTGGGAACAAAAAGAGACAATTGCTGGAATCATTATGGAACCTTTAATTACAGGTGGCGGCATCTTAATTCCGCATCCTGTCTATGTGGAAAAAGTACAAGAAATTTGTAACCGCCACGGTGTACTGCTCATTATAGACGAAGTCATTTGCGGCTTCGGCAGAACCGGAAAAATGTTCGGACATCAGCATTTTAATATTAAACCGGACATCATCACAATGGCAAAAGGCTTAACAAGCGCTTATTTGCCGCTTTCTGTCACAGCCATCCGAAAAGATATTTATGAATGTTTCGATACTGAAAAAGAAAATAGTCATTTTCGACATGTCAATACCTTTGGCGGAAATCCGTCAGCATGTGCAGTAGCCTTGAAAAACCTGGAGATTCTGGAGCAGGAAAACTTGGTCGAGCGTTCAGCCGATCTGGGCGACCGCTTGCTGAAAGAACTGGACATCCTAAAAGATCATCCATATGTCGGAGATATTCGGGGGCTTGGATTTCTTTTGGGAATTGAAATGGTTGAAAACAAAGAAACAAAAGAACCGGCTTCTAATGAACGCATGACAAAAATTATTGGGGCTTGTAAAGCAAACGGACTAATTATAGGGAGAAATGGAGATACCGTAGCAGGATTCAACAACATCTTAGCACTCAGTCCGCCACTGTCCTGCACTGATGAAGATTTCGACTTTATTGTTTCTGTGTTAAAAAAAGTATTCAAAGACAACGAATGAAATCTATTTTTAATAATTTTATGCTATAAAAAATCAAATGGTAGCCGTTGTTTACAATGGCTACCATTTGATTTTTTTCTGTCTCTAAATTCTTGAAATGAATGAATTCTTTTTAACTCAACAGCAGTACAGGGAGTTGAACCTTTAATTTGAATGAGTGTTTTGTTCAATACATTAAAAGTTGGTCTAGCTTTTAATTATCCGAAATTCCATTATTAGGAAGATTGTGAGGGTGGTTTAAGTGAGTTTTTTCAACAATGTCATATGGCTTAATGCGCATCAGACTACTAGTTGAAAGACAAACGTACTCAATGGTGACTGGTACAATTGGTTCATCCTGACCGCCCAAGTGTGGATCGACCGTTTTTTGCTGTATTCCTTGTATTCGCCTTTGCTGACAAAACAGATGGCTTTTGGCTGATAGGTTTGGATTTTCTCTTGAATAAGCGCATCGCTTTCTTCCAGTAAACCAACAGATCCGCGGTGGTTTGCGGTAGAGAGGAGTGCTTTTTTCACCTGACCGTCTAGCAAGTTTTCTTCCTGCGTACTGAACAAAGCAGAGATGTCGTAGAAGTCTCGAAGTCTGGTATTGGCTGTTCCTCGGTAAATCATCGTCTCCAGCTTTTCGGCAAGTACCGTTTCAATCGTGTAAGCGAGGATGTCGATCTTTCGCTCTTCCAGCAACAGCTGGTAATGATACTGAATTTTTTTCGGCGTGATTTTGTCACCCGTCGTCAAGTCCATTTTTAAAGGCAGACGCACTTGATTCATTTGTGCAAGTATGGACAAGCGGAAGCCATTATACTCCGCTTCATCTCGAATCGGTTCCACTTTTTCTACACTTAAGGTGACACCATCTTCAAGGGGGATGGCCACGATATCCAGGAATGCTTTTTCAATGGCTTCCCGGTTCATGGGGTACCCTTGGATGGTCGCATCCATGTCCATGGTGGAACGCAAATCTACCCCGATTAGGGAAGCCACGAGGACACCGCCTTTTAGCACAAAGTGCTGATTGAAATCCGAATAGGCAATTCGCTCAAGCAAACGTTCGAACATATAATTTCGGAGAAGCAGTTGTGCATGGATTCCTTTTTGTTTGGACATATTTTTAATGAGGTCTTTCACTTGGCGCGAGCTCTTCACAGCAGAATCTCCACATAGTGGCGGATTGGCGAAGAGACCCGGAACTGTTCAGCATAACGAAGCAGCTGCGGAATATTCTTCTCTTTCCGCGCTAAGTAACGCTTCATGCCGTCGTTCAGTAGGTCGGCATCCACTTTGTTCCGCTGTCTGAACAGGTCACAAAGAGTCCGTTCAGCATCGTAAAGTCGAATCGGCCGGCCATGGATTGTAGCGGTTTCGGTTACTCCAAGCTCATGCCATTCTTTTTTTACCGAATAGACCTGTACGCCGTTGTCAGTGAGAAGCTGACTGTGATATCCCAGTGGTACGGTAACGGAATAAGTAATAGGGTCCCTGTCCGTTAAGTCGTGCAGATACAGCGCCGTTTCGTGAGAGAAGATCAATTGCGGGCTCCGTGCCTGCAGTATATACAGATCGTCTCCCAATGTGTCAGGGGTCACGTAAATACCGTGACTGACGCGCTCGATCACGCCTTCTCGGGCCAATACCGTTAAATAATAACGGGGAATTCCCGCGGCTTCAGCATCTCGTGTCAAGACGAGGCCATCCTGCTGATGGATCAAGTCAATGAGTTGAGTTTTATACGGCATCTATAACACCCCTTTTTTGCATTTATACTTATATTATATAATAGTTAAGTATAAATGCAAAAATTCTAGACTTAACAGTTCTTTTTGATCTCTAAATTCATGAAGAATACAAAGATGATAAAACAAAACGACCCACCGTGGTCCGCATTGTGAAGAGGCGTGGTGGGTTCTATAAATATCAATATACATTTAAGCATTTAAAGCGTCCATTTTTTATTTCGTTATATTAAATAGAGGGTTATCAAACTTAAAAAGTTGAGTGTGGAAATAGCCATTATCGCACTCAATTTTTTAGTGGACTCGAAAGGGTGAAAAATCACCCCGGTCAATCAATAGTTTATTGTGAAAAAAGGGATTCTACATTGAGGCAAGTGTCTCTATTTAAAGGCTTTCTTATAGTTCGTAGACCATTTCATTACATAATCTTTTTATTAGTATAGGGGGCTTGATGCCCGTTCAGCAATAGTAGCAGATCGATGGCCGACATACTTGGCAAACCCTCAACAAATCGTTTCGCGCTCCCAAAGTTTAGAAATGTGAATGCTTGGAGTTCTTCTTCAAGATCCCATTCGTTTTCTTCAATACTTATCAAGTAAATCCGCACAGTTGGTCGTTCTACCCCGTCTGAATAATTTTTGCCAAGAATCATAATCCCCCTATCCGACTTTGCCGGACTGAGCAACGTCTGCAGTAATTCCATTCCCTCAAATTCTTCCGGTAATTCCAAATCGTAATCCATCACAATCTCTCCATTTGTTATAACTGACATTATCGTAATGGAAAGAAAGAAAACCAGCAAAGAGCCATTTTGTGTTTTTGGATAGGCATTTTAAACGTTTAACAAGTTAAAACATCATGTTTGGACACTATAAACGCTCTTTTATATAGAAAACCTTGTCATTTGCTATGACTATTCCATCGGGCATTCTTATTAAGAATAGAGGAGTGTCTATATTTCGCACTTGAAAAATGTTCCCTATTTTAATATCGATGCAGAATCTGCCGAGTCAAAATGCTTATTTACTGGTACAGCTTGGTCAATTGAAGATGAACAGCATGAACTGACTTAGCTCGTTTTTTTTTTCACTAAGTTAAAATAAAAAAAATACTTACTTTACTTCTGTAAGTAGTTATATTATATTTATATGAATTAAAAAAGATACTTGCAAACGTCGATATATAGATGTTTTACAAGTGTTTTTATTAATAATACTTGTTACTTAGGAGGAATGGGAAATGAATATCTATTTGATGAAGACATTTCAAGAGTGGGCAGAGCGCTTTATGGAAGGGGATCAACCATATGTAGCAATCGACGAACCAGGGGTGGGTGTTGATTACGGGCAATTGACGGATGCCAAAAAAATCAGTTTATTTAAGCAACTGGAGAAGGATTCCACAACTAATCGTCGTTGGGGCCTAATCAGAACCTTCTTTGACCGTTTCTATGATGACGTTGTGCCAGGAGATATTTTGGTATTGGGAACTGGACAAGTTTCTAAATTCAAAGTGCGTGCCATCGTCAGAATCAAAGATAATGCCTATTATGAAGAGGGAGCATCAAGTGAAGATTCCAGGCATCGCAGACACGTAGAGATTCTGTGGCAGGGAGAGCCGTTTCTTGTAAAAGAGTGGGGCTGGGCCAGACGCATTGAGGTCTTGGATACGAAGGAGCGCCTAAAGGAATTTATTAAAGTCTATACAGACGTGGTTTAAGGGATAGTGGGGCTGAACTTTGGCTCTTTTTTTTGCGCAAAAAATAATCTTCTTTTAAAAGTGTGTAATGCAAATAAAAGTACAGAGTTCCGAAGCGAAAAAGTAGATAACATATCATGTTTTTTACAAGTGAAAATAATAGAGGATTGTCATCACAAATTCGCGGTTCGGAAAGTGGCGATTAGCGAATCTACGGTTATGATTTAATTCTTTTTAAGGTGAGCCTGGTATTTTTTAAAATATAAGGTTTTGGTTATAAGATTCCCCCATTTAATGGGAATAGTCTATGTTAAGATATATGTTGGGACTTAGAAAAGTAAAACTTTTAAAAAATCTGCACTGATTCAATTTATGGAGGGGTCAAAATGGATTTAGTTATCAAAGATTTAAACAAATCATTTAATGACAAACAGGTATTAAAAGGGATTAACTTAACGATTAACTCAGGACAGATTTTTGGTTACCTGGGGAGAAATGGCGCTGGAAAAACGACATCCATGCGAATTCTGATGGATGTATTTAAAGGCGATAGTGGATCCATTACGATCGATGGAAAAGAATTTAAACCGACAGACTATCGAATTGGATACTTGCCTGAAGAACGCGGGATGTATGCGAAATTTAAAGTGAAAGATCAATTGGTTTATTTTGCCGAACTCCGAGGTGCTACCAAAAAAGAAGCTCAGCATTCCATGAAGAAGTGGGCCGAAGAGTTTGGTATTGATATTTATTTAGACCAAAAGCTTGAGACCCTATCAAAAGGAAACCAGCAAAAAGTTCAAATTGCACAAGCTTTTATTTGTGAACCGGATATTTTGATTTTGGATGAACCTTTCTCGGGGCTGGATCCGGTCAATTCGAAAATCTTTCAGGATTCTTTATTGAATTACATAAGAGAAGACCGAATCATTATCTTTTCTTCCCATCAAATGGGGTATATCGAATCTTTTTGCGACGATATTGCCATTATAAATGACGGGAAGATTGTACTGGATGGGGATTTGAATGCAATCAGAAAACAAATGGGCGAAGGCAAGCTTCGTTTGAGATTTGCTGATCAGCAAAACCAGGATTTTTTAGCAGCATATGATTATACAATTGAAAGAGAAGACGTTATTTTAACGCTTCCTCCAAATGAAACGAAAAAGTCATTCATTGAAGGCTTATTCAGCCAAGGAATCGAACTTACGATGTTTATGGATTACTTACCAAGTCTTCAGGAAATATTCATTGAGAAAACAGGTGATAACAATGTTAAAGCTTAAAACCGTTTTTAATTTCGAATTGCGTGGAATGATCCAAAAGAAAAGCCTGCTCGTGACAACGGCCATCATGTGCATTATTACGCTGCTGCTTACCACGATCCCTACTTTCATGATTTGGTTTGGTGGGGAAGAAACAGGAACCGAAGAAGATCCTAATGGAAACGGGGGAGCTGCTGAAGAATTTACGTTGGTATATGAAAATGAAGAGCTTAGAGAAGCCATCAGTCCGGTTTTAGGAGAAGAAACCTATCCCTCGGAAGAGGAATTGAGAGATGCGGTTCAGAATGAGGAAGTCGCTTCCGGATTTGTCGTGGAGGATTATGATCGCTATACCTATGTCACCTACGACAGCACAGCTTATCCAGCTGAACAAGTGTCTTTTGAGTCACAATTAAAACAACTCAATGAAAATCGATTGTTTGACGAAAACGGCATGGATAGTCAACAAGTCCGCGAAATTTTGAATCAACCCATTGAACAGGAAACTGTGTTTCTAGGGAAAGATTCTGGATCAGGAACAGCTATTGCCTTTGGTGTCTTGATTACAATGTATTTACTAATTCTTTTGTATGGAGCAAATGTAGCGACCTCAGTAGCTAGAGAAAAAGACTCGCGTACGATGGAACTGCTCATCACATCCAGTAATCCGCGAACATTGATATTAGGAAAAGTAGGGGCAGTCGGATTGACCGGTATTTTACAGGTCGCTTCAATAATTATATTTGCTGTGATTGGATTTATGCTAAATAAAGGAAACTATCCTGAGTTTCTAATTGATATGCTTCAAGGATCCATGACGATGGATGTGGTTCTGGTTTATATTTTATTTTCAGTATTAGGTTACATCTTATACTTGTTTATCTATGCTGCTTTAGGAAGTTTGGTTTCAAAGGTGGAAGATGTGAACTCTGCAGTTACACCGATAACATTCTTGTTTATCCTGGCTTATTTCGCTGCAACATTTGCAACGAATGCGCCCGATAATACCATTGTGAAAGTCACATCGTTTATCCCGTTTATCTCGTTATTTACGATGCCGATTCGTTATATGCTGACAAGCGTGCCAATCGCATCTCTTTTAATATCAAGCGCGATAATGGTGTTAACAGTAGCGTTATTTGCCGCGTTATCCATTCACATTTATAAATTTGGAGCATTAAATTATGGAAACCGTCTCAAATTTAAAGATGTAATCAAATCTTTCAAAAAATAGTTCAAGAGCCTTGTGCGAGCAAGGTTCTTTTTTATGGAGGTCTAAACCTGCGCATAAGAAATGCAATTTAATGCCCATTTTTCTAGCTGTTTTTTTCGCTACGCTGAATCGAACTGTTCTAAAAGATAGTTGAAATGTACCAGCACCGTACGCAATATTTTGTTTTTCTACTTGGGCCGACTTTAGAATAAACTCATTTGTTTCATGAACCATGCCCCTTACACAGGATAAATTTGTATGAAATCTTTTATTTATTTTGCTCTTAAAATTCATAATTAAATGATGAATAGTGGTATCTGCATGTAAGAATACTACTTGGTTATAAAAATAGAGGATTATCTTTAGTTATTATTTTATTAAACACTTTAATCATTTATACAGTTAATAATCAGACAAATGGAGTGATTTCTTGGTTTATTTAAAACAAAGTATTTTGTATTAACTGCAAACAAGGATTTTAAAAGAAATAATAAAAAAAATTAAATTTAGTACATAACTATTAATAGTATTTATAAATTAATGGAACGTTAATTTTTTTTTGAAAAAAATAATTAAATCAACATAATGTTTATTTCTCTTTGTATGATGTATAATAATTAAAAAGAAGGAGATGAAAAAGATGAAATCTCTATATAATATTATTGGAGAACGCATTCAAAAGTTCATCAATGATCAAAACATTTCACAAAAAGAATTCGCTGAGAAATTAAATGTTTCTCCACAAGTTATGAATAAAATTGTGCAAGGAAAAAAAGCAGTTAATGCTATAGAAATCCAAAAGATTGCTTCAGTCATGTCACTTTCAATGGATGAGTTGATTGGGGAAGTACAACAACCAGCAGCAATTACAGATCCGATTCTTTATATGGTCGGAAAAACTGACAATGAGCAAACCAAAGAGAAGTTACGTTTTCTTGATTACGTAATGGATCAAATGTTAAATGTAGAACAAAAAGTTAATTAGAGGTGAATGCCATGGTGCAAGAACTATCAAAAGAAGACATTCATTTGTTAGAAGATCGTGTAAATGAACAACTTGGAAAACTACAAATGACTAATCAAATCTTAAGAGAAAATGTATTTTTATTACTACAAAAAGAAACACATTTTCTTCAATATCCAATTGAAGATGATGAATTATGTGCCTTTGTTTGTAAAAAAAGAGATAAAATATTTTCTTATATAAATAGTTATATTCCTCAAGATAAACAAATATTTGCAGCAGCTCATGAGCTTTACCATATATGGTATGAGCAAGAGCGGTTAGATCAAGTAGAAATTTTAAATAATTCAACACTTGAAAATGAGCCAACTATTAAAAGCGAAAAAATGGCCAATCGTTTTGCTGCAATGTTACTTGTTCCTAAAACAGTATTGCTTCAGCATATGCGATTATTGAATATAGCAACGGAGAAAATTCAATTAAAGGATATTGTTCAATTACTTCCAATTTTTCAAGTACCTTATAAAACAATGGTTTTACGTTTGAGAGAGATTCGCGCTATTAATGAGAATGAATGTGAAGAATTTTTAGCTATACCTGATAGAGACGAAACAAAAGGCGTTTTATTTCAAATGAAAGTATTACAATTACCCTTAAGTTTACAAAGTCGGTCTAAAAACATCGTTTTAGATGGTTTCACTGGAAATATATTGAAAGCCTATGATCAAGGAGAATTTTCCTATAATGAACTACGTGAATTTCTAGCTTTAGTTAATCAAACTCCAGGTGATTTTGGTTATCCGGAAATGACAGACGATGATTTAAAAATGCTATTAGAGGATTGCGAAGATGACAATTAAATGGGAAAGCGCCTTATTAGATGCTGATTTTACATTTAAAATGGGAAAACTTGATCAAGAAAAAATAATTGTAACTCATGTTGGTGCTTTAATAGAAAAAATTTATATACATCGTCATATTTATGAAAAGGAAATACTGACTCCTCAGAGTGTCCGAAATCAAATTGATGAGTTATTAGAAAACGGAAAAGCTGAAATAGTAGATTTAAGCACCTTACCAACCCAAGTAGAAAAAGTTTTGTATCAAGATATGATTACTTTGTTAAAGGAAACAGATCCTAGTACAAGAGAAAATGGCAAAAATTGGGGAGAGACAGTTTCATTGGCTTATGCTAAGGCCAATAACATACCATACTTTCTATCAGATGAAAGTACACTACAAAGTATTGCAGATGAATATTTAAATAGTGGAAACGAACAGGATATTAAAGTAATTCGTGTAAAAGATTTTATTTTAGCTTTGAAGGAAGCAGGATATAAGCGGAAAGAATGTAAAAAAATATGGTTAGTGGCAACATTTGATCCTTCCCGAAAAATAGAAAGTAGAGAACAAGCAAAGAAGGCGTTCGATGAGGAAATATGGCCACAAGATTAACGGGTAGTTTAAAGAAGAAAACTTATTGTATTTTTAAGAATTATTATTTTCAAATTTAATAAAAACTTTATCTTTTCTCCTTTAAACTGCAACGAATTGGTTAAGCAATTCGTTGCAGTTTTTATTATAGAATTTTAATCGGTAAAGAAAATTTGAACTGAATTCCGAAGAATAGACTGTTTAGAAGGGGAATTTTTTAAAAATTATTACTGATATCTTTCAACTATTTTGACGAGTTTAAGCACATTCGCTTCTTCCAATAAAAAGGTTATAATAATTGAAACTAGCTATTTAAAAAAGGTGGACATGCTAAGTGAAACTGCTTTCTCCTAGTAAGTTAAAAAGTATAGAAGATATTCATGTATGGTTAAATAACTGTGCTGCACTGGCCGCTAAAATGCAGAATAACCAAAAATTAAAGGTAGATTTAAGGCATTTAAAGTGGATTTCACCAGCCGGCATTAGTACTTTGGCAGCTACATTACATAAGCTCACCTTGCAATACGATGTCAGGACGTTAATACCTGAAAATGAACATTCTGATAAAGTAATTGGTTATATGGAAAGAATGGATTTCTTTAAAATATGTCCTCCGGAAGTTCGAGTTGCCTTTGAAAATTCATGCGATATGACTAAATACTATAAGAGGCATCGCAATGATCAGACGAATGGGTTGTCGGAATTAAAACGAGTTAAGGATTACAAAGAAGTAGGTCCACTCCAAAAATCAATCCGCGATATTATGAGAGGGCGAATTTCTCCCAATCGAGTTTCGGATATAGCCAGTATTATCGGGGAATTGGCAAATAACGCGATAGAACACGGGGAATCTCCCTGTTTTCCTTGTGTTCAATACTATCCTCAACAAAAGAAAGTAGAAATTGCAATATGTGATTATGGAAAAGGAATAATAGAATCACTGAAAGATTTTGTCTCTTTCACTTCCATACATGAAGTGGTTGAAAAAGCAATTTTTACAGAAGCAAGTGGAGTTGAACACGAAGATAGAGGGAGAGGGTTAATGGAAGTTCAACAAAGAACATTCGATTGGTCCCGTATTTCACAATTTTATGTAAGAACTCATGATAGTGCCTATCAAGTTTTTCCTAACCAAATACAAAAAATTGAAACAGGGGATTACTATTTTGGAACTTACTTTTATATTGTTATTGAGATGCCTTGAATAATCTTGACTTCAACGAAATGATATATTATTATAAATATAGGTTTCAATTATTTTATTGAAACCAAATAAATTAAGATGAATGGTGGATACTATGCGTCTTATCAGCTTAATGCAAAAAGATGAAGAGTTTATTGATTTAGTAGGTAGAAGGCCGACTGTTCCTCTCAAGGAAAGAATAATTGAAATAATGGAAGAAGCGCCAAAAGGTACGACATTTTACTACGACTTTACCGAAGTGAGAGAGGTAAATGGGTCAGGTATTCACGAAATTGTTGTAAAACCTCTCCAGTGGCTATATGAGAACTTCAAATTGCATGATAAGTATTTGGTGTTAAAGAATTTAAGTGAGGAGTATGATCACTTATATAACATCCAAATAACGTGCAATAAAGAGAAGGTATCCGTTCTTTCATTCAATGGAGAATCTTACGAAATTATCGGCAGCAAAGCCGGTGCAGCCCAAATTGAGTTATTAAAACTTATTTATGCACAGAAACAAGTGTCAGCAAGTGATTTAGCTGCAACCTTAAATAAAAAACACACGCTGATTGCGACGCATCTTACAAAATTGTATGAGTACCGGTTAATAAGCCGACAAGAAGAGCAGCTCCAAGAAGGCGGTCGGCAATACATCTATTCCAGTTTATTTTAAGGAGATCGCCTCCTTATTTTAAATCATCGTATTCAATTTTTAAATTGAATACGATATAAACTAATTTTGATTTCAATTTTTTAATTGAAATCATTTTAGAAGGTAAGAAAGTAACGTTGATTAATAAATGGAATTTTTCTTTAGGAAGAAAACCTCCTGTCATATTTTCATGAAATATTTTACAAGGCGACAGAATAGGAGGTGAGTGTAATGGCCAAAAATACAGGTAAGGGATTTAGAAAAGGAGCAGTAGACAGTCGTAGCCAATTCAAGTCTCCTAATGGAAACTGGGTCAAAGGCGATACCCAAACTGGTCGGGCTTTTAAAGGAGTTAGAAAAGAAGGATAGACAGTTAAGTAAAATATTTTCAGCTTAATTAAGAGGCAATATATTAACTTATATATAGGTGGGATCAAATTAGATGATTATTGAAAATCTTCTTCATTTTTATAAAAAGGGGTTGAGTAGTTGGGATTTAGTGTTTAGGTACATGATAAAATCCCTCATACTATTCGCTATAACTAGCATTCTCTTGTTTGCTGTTTTTGTTTACTTAATTTCTCTTAGTGATTGGCTATTGATTGTAATTTTAATTCCTTTAGGATTTGGTTTATTGCATGTCTCCATATTCTTTCTAATAAGTACACCAGTAAAAGTTGTTTTAAAAGAAAAATACGGAATATCGATTAGGAAGAATGTGTTTGCGCCATTTTCAACAAAAGAATGGATAGGATTTAGATTAGCTTTATTAAAAGAATTTTTAATATCAAACGGGGTTGTTGATAAAGAACTAACCAATGATTTAAAAAATGTAATAATTGAAAAGGCGGAAAATCAAGTTAAAAATTATTCGCCTCTTATTACAGGGATAACCTTAGTTTTATTTATTCCGGTTTGGTCAGCGGCAAGTACACGACTTTTTAGATCAATAAACGATTTTAATACTGGGGCTGCCATAGTGGGAGTTTCTCTTATAATCATAGTTCTTTTAAATATGAACGTTGCCAACATTAAATACTTTATAAAGGAGTTTTCACCTTTTTCACGCAATCAGGCAAGGTTTCAGAGGTTAAAAATTGAACTCACTACTATTTCATATGAAATGTCATTATCTAAAACAAATACTTATAACAATTATGAATTTCAAAAAAAAATAATTGATAAAGCTCTAACTTACTACTATAAAAAATACTTTAATAATCAGGGCAACCATTTTGATACATCTTCAGTGCCTAAATCAAATTCTAGAAAAGAGCGCCTCGGAAGAAGAACAGATAGAGTGCTGAATAAAAAACAAAAATTTACTACTATAAAATCTTAGGAGGAAACTAAATGACAAAACATTCAGGTGGTAAGGTTGGCAAAGCAGGAAAAGTACTTCAAAGTAAGTCTTCGACTAAAAATCAAAAAAGCACAGCTGCAAAAACTCTAAAGAAGCATCAAGATAATAAGCATTGATAACGCGATATTAGAAACAAAGTAATTTTAATATTTAACTTGCTTGATTTTATTAGTGGACAAAAATCTATATGTAGTTTTAAATTTTATATTGATACCACATGTTGTGTTTATTTCTGAATAATGATAAAATTGTTGGTATGAAGGAGGTGTGTAAAAGGAAGAATTATCAAAAGAAAGGAGGAAAAAAGAATGGCCATTAGTAAGGCGAGGATTAAAAGCCAAATGAAGCAAGCTCAAAGAAAGCTTGAAAGAGATATGAAAAAAGAATTGAACAAACTAGAACGTAAAATAGAGTTGGAAGTAAGAAAAATAAGCCGTTGAAATGCTGCAACATCTCAACGGCTCACAAAAACTTATAATACTGTATATTAA
This sequence comes from uncultured Planococcus sp., assembly GCF_947501725.1. Classification (NCBI taxonomy): domain Bacteria; kingdom Bacillati; phylum Bacillota; class Bacilli; order Caryophanales; family Caryophanaceae; genus Planococcus; species uncultured Planococcus sp. The sequence goes on from NZ_CANMXD010000007.1 coordinate 194,550, forward strand.
ACTACTTTCTATCTTCTGAGAACCTGGAACTTACGTTCCTGGTTTTAAATTTAGATAGAAATGCTACATATCTTTCTGAACTTAAAAGGAATGTTCAGATTAGATTAAAAGACAAAATGAAAAGGATGATTAGAATCATGGAAAAAAATAACGGTAAGCAAAAAGGACATCAGGATCCAAAACCTGAAAATGGAAAAGACCAAAAAGGGCACCAAGGGGAAGGTAAACCCCGGATTCCTACCAAGCCTGGAACTTCTCATGCTCTGGTAAAGTAAATGGAGCAAAGGGTTATAGACCGTTTAGAAAATGTATTTCCGGCTAAATGGTTCCAAAATCCACTAAGAGGGAGTAAGCACGTGGGATGGTTTCTTTTAGAAATCAGTCCCTTGCCGCCTTTAGATGAGTTGGAATTAGTAGTTGCCGACATTATTAAGGATAATGTTATCGATGTCTCTTGGGGACAAGCTTTACATTCTGAAGATTGTACAAGAACAAATCATAACATTCCTCAATTAGTTAAGAATGTAATTGGAAATCTTGAAGATCAAAAGTTCATTGTAGCTGTTTATCCGGGAGCAACGAATATTTATGGAGGACAACCGGTTGCGATAGCACTTGAACCACAAATTAATTATCAATTATATCCTGATCATCCTCATTTAAATCCAGGTTATATCACTAACAGGGTAAACGGAGAAAACTTCTTTCTTCCGGATTCTTTTTGTTATATCGATGATCCAGCTAGTTTAGGAAATGACGCATATGAAAGAATGCTGCAAGCTTTTTGTAAAATCTCTATTTGGTTATTCAGACATCAAGTGTGGGTTGAAACAAGGAAGTTTATCGCAAAAGGAGAATGGATTGGGCTTGAGGGCAAACCATTGCCATCCAGTGCTTACCCAGAATTTATAAATCCTTTAGGGATGTGTCGTTGTGGCAAAGGAGAAAGCTATGTTAACTGTCATATGCTTTCAGATTTAGGTACCTATCCGGGTTATCGAAAACAGCAGGATAAGCCTTCTAAAAACATATTAGAGCAAAAATTCGTTTTTCAATCTATAAAAAAATGGAGTGAAAAAATCCGAATTCCGCAAGATTTAACGATTGATCAATTGAAAAGGTCAATGACTTCATAGCAAGAAAAGCCTTTGCTTGTATTTAGCAAAGGCTTTTCTTATTGAGCTCCTTCTATTATATATACGTTTTTAATTCCTCTTCGTACGCTCTTACTAATTTATAAAAACTTGTCTTCTTAACCCCGGCTTCACGCATGGCTTCCACTGCAGTTAATTCTTTTGCTTTCCATTTTCTATAAACCTCTTCAAATTCCTCTGAAACAAGAACGGGGGTTCTGCCAAACTGAATGCCATTCTGTAACGCCAGATCAATTCCTTCACGCTGCCGTTTCCGGATGCGTTCCCGTTCTTCTTCAGCCATCCACGAAAGAATCTGCAACACCAAATCCGCAATGAATGTTCCCATGCTGTCTTTGTACTGTGTCGTATCGAGTAACGGCATATCCAGCACCACAATATCCGCTTCAATATTTTTCGTGAGGTCATTCCATTCCTGGAGAATCTCTTCTTTGTTCCGGCCAAACCGATCCAGCGAGTGGATGTACAAAATGTCACCTTTCCGGATAACCCGTTTGAGTAACTGATAGTTCGCACGCTCGAAGTTTTTCCCACTTTGTTTGTCCAGATAAATATCCCGTTCGTTGATTCCAATTTTTCTCATGGCTTCTAATTGGCGGGCTTCATTTTGATCTTTGCTGCTGACTCTTATGTAGCCAAATTTGCGATGTTCCATAATTCACCTCTATAAACGATTGTTTCCTCTCATTATACCTGAAAAGCGTTCGTAAAAGTATAAGCAATTTCGCGAACGTTCGTAAAGTCATTTGACACGTTTACGAACGCCCTTTTTGCCCATTTTCAGCCCTTTTCAAAGCGTTCGTAAAAGTGTACTTTTACGAACGGTTTGACGGAGTGAAATATAAGTATAAATAACTGAAAGTTTTGATTTTTACATAGTTTAAAATGGATGAAATTGGTATAGTTAAGCTAACTAATAGTTTTGGATTAAATTTTCTAATAATAATATGAGGGAGAGATATATGTGAGTAAAATAGTAAAATTAATTATTAGCTTGGTAATTGTAGGACTTATATTTTTGGGAGGCTTTTTCGTAGGAAATATAAGTAAGGCAGAAATTATGAAAGAAATAAAAATTGGTTATGAGGACGTTGAGAATTCAAGCAAAGTAATTTACGAAAAAGTTTTTACTGATGTAGAAAATTCAACTACTATCGATAATTTCATCATGATTTACTTGAACGCCAAGGAGATTGAGAATCCAAATATAGACTTGGAAAATCCAGATATGTATATTGAGTTAAATAATCCAAATGCTTCTGTCGGTTTAATTGATTCAAAAGTATGGTTTGTCGATGATGGTGCGATTATTGGGAAACGAGCAGGTGAGAGTTGGAATCAGATTGATTTTTATAAAACTGATGAAAGTGATGTTGAGTATATAAAAGAAACCGTTGAATACGAAGGAAAATAATAAGCCCGTACGAGCTTACTAGAGATTTAGAAATCGAGAGTGATACTATGCAAGGATTTTGAGTTGCCTTTTTAGTATGTACGAGTTTATATATACCTGAAATTATCAGCAGTCCGCCAGAGACAGTTTCTCGGTTAAGTGGAAGACGCTAAACTAGGAAAGTGAATGTAACTTAAGTGCAGTTAAGTTACATTCACTAGTTTTATAATGTCTTTAAACAAATGCCTATCTTAAAATAATATCTGGTAAAAGGAGATGTTAAGAACAATGTTTGATATTATATATTCAGTTTTTTGGATCAGTGTAATTACTTTTATTGTAGCTGTTGTAATCAAGTCAAAAAAATCAAAAAAAAATAACCATTAGTAGTCTTTTTCTTTAAACTTCAGTTTTACCTTGTTCCGAATGTAACTTAATGTGAATTAAGTTACATTCAGTTTGTTTACCAAGCACTTTAATGAATTTAAAAGGGGTAATAACAAGTGGCTGAATTTGAAAATTATTCTTTTTCTCGATTATATAGGGACGAAAACATTGAATTCTTTTTTATTATCGGGGTAAATGATTCGGATGATTTTGATGAATATTGGGATGGGAGATTAAAAGAGGTTGTAGGATATGCTGTGATTTATCTGGATCTTAAAACAAAGAAGCAAAAAAACTTTATATTTCTAATTGATAAGGCGAATAGAGAATATGCCGATATAGTCAAATACACAAAGCAATTTATTCAACAGATGAGTCTATCTGAAGAACTTTCAGATAGAGAAAACTTTAGAATCCTAAAAACCGAAGTAAAAAAGAGAGTTTTGGAACACCCCTATAATGATTTCATAAAGATGGTTGTAAAAAGTGAAATTCCGGAGTACGACTTTAAATAAACTTTTATTGAATGTAACTTAATAGCAAGTAAGTTACATTCAAATGCACAATTCACAAGGGCTTAAAAAAAAAAAAAAATAACCTCATCGATTTTTAAGTTATACTAATTTTTAGAAATAGAGGGGGTTATTGGGATGGAAAAAACGCTGGTCATTTACATTGCTTTCGGTGCAGCCATCGGGTTCTTTTTCGGGGGGATTTGGGAGGCTATTGCGGCAATGGTGCTCATTTACATTGCGCTCAGAATCGATCACCTTATAAAAAAATTCGAATACAGAAGATAATTTATCTAAATTCACTAATTCAAAGCCGCATTCGAAAAAGAGTCCGGCTTTTTATTGAATCTGCAGGCAATATGCGGACAGTTGAGTGATTCGGAAAGTTATTGAGGACAAGTAAAAAGGAGGATTTACGTGAAAAATAGCTTTTCGAATTCATATAAGTTGGTTGTAGTTTTCTTTTGTTTAGGTGTCTTAGCTTTAATACTAGGTATAAACGGGGAAGCAGCGGCCATATTTATTTCGAGACCTTCGGGTGCCGGATCATGGACAACATCTGAAAGCATGATGAATGGATTTTTATATATACCTACAGCTATTGGCGTTTTTTTCTTTGCACTAGCTATCATTGTTTTCACAATTTCTTATAAAAAAGTGCAAGAAAAATGAATGTATAATTCTTTCTAAGAACTCATTCTCATTTATTTTAAAAAAGCTACAGGGGAAAGTCCTTGTCTCGATAACTTTTTTATTTGAAGTAAAGAGCATGAATCTGAATGTAACTTAATCCTAATTAAGTTACATTCAGTTTCTTCATTTCATTGACTTAATCAGAAGACGAAGCGAAATTAAACTCAATAAAACAAATGATACATTCAAAAGACAATTCTATAAGGTTTTAGAGACGGAATCGTGAAGTGTATATTTTACATTTTAAGACTCATCAAGAGAAGGAGCTTTAAATGAAGTTGGTGCTGCGCTTCTTCTTTTTTATGGAAACATAGGTGAAAAAGTAGGTTCATAAAGTCGTACGAATTCGGTCCCTCAGGCAGGCTAGGGCTTTGATATAGTAGGGAAGAGAGGAGAGATTATATGAGAGTGCCATTCATAGTATTGATGGTGGCTTTATTGGGCTTTTTAGCCGGATGTACAGACGACTCCACGTTGAATGAAACAGAAGTAAAAGAGTTGGTAGCTGATTTGAGCGGAAGTGATGAAGTCAGTGCAGCTTCGATTGACGATCGAGAACTGAAGGTGGAAGACGAGGAAAAAACAACGATTTATCCATTGCCGGAAGAAGAGTTCTTTGTCTCGATTGCCCCGTATGAAACGTATACGCATCCATGCGAAATCCATAGCTTAACGGGATGCCAAGGGGAGCTAGCGGAAAAAGAAATGAAAATCACCGTGACGGATGAACAAGGAGAAGTCCATGTAGACAAGCTGATGACAACACCAGCGAATGGATTCATCGATTTGTGGCTACCGCGGGATCAAACCTATACGGTTGAAATCGAAGCAGACGATAAAATCGGAGAACTTCAATTCTCTACATTCAGTGGTGAGCCAACGTGTTTGACCACCATAGCGTTAAGCTAAAGATGTTTTAATGGAGTAAACAAGGAGTGGTGATAATGACGAACATCCGCATGCACGTCGGATATGATGAAGAGGAAGCCGGATTTATCCGATACAATTTGGTCAGGCACAACAAATCGAAAGTCGCGTATACCGAAGAAGAGAAAATGAGCTTTGTGTTGAAGGATGAACAAGGTGATATCCTTGGAGGGCTCGTCGGCCATACAGACTGGGAATGCTTTTTCGTGGATCTCCTGTGGGTGGATGATTCCCTGCGTGGTATGGGAAAAGGTCAGGAATTACTGGAGACGGCTGAAGCGTATGCACGCGGTCAACAATGCCGGTTGATGAGACTGGAAACCTTCAGCTTCCAAGCGCCTGATTTTTATAAGAAATTAGGATTTAAGGTTTTTGGAGAATTGAAAGATTTTCCGAAAGGTTTCACGCATTACTATTTGTACAAAAATCTCTGAAATAAAGTAATGTTGTTTTATCCGTTCTTAATCTAGTTTATGTGTCCTGATTACACTAAAAATTACATAATAGAAAGAGCAAGAAAAGTTAAGTTTCAACCAACTTTCTTGCTTTTTCTATTTATTGCTTTTAGAGAAAAAGTATATTTGGAGAGCGTAAAATATCTTGTGTAAATGGGGTAGAAAGAAAAGACTTTTCTAATATTTAGTTTACATATCATGAGGTTATCGGAAGAGACAGAGCACTGAAAATAACTGAACCCCATATGAGGTTGCTTTTTCTGCAACATACATTAAGGGTTCAGTTCGTAATTCTCTGTTCCTGCTTAACAAAAAACTAACGATGAAAAGATAGGTGTTAGATTTTTGTGAGGAAAATAGGTTATTTGTTCTTCTCTGCAACTAACCGTGCAATCTCGATAATCACGCAGGTAGCCTTTACCATATTGTTAACGGAGGCATATTCGTATTTGCTGTGATAGTTTTCCCCGCCGGTGAAGATGTTGGGAGTCGGGAGCCCCATATAGGAAAGAACAGACCCATCCGTTCCGCCGCGAATGGCTTTGATATCGGGTTTGATGTCCAAGTTCTTCATGGCTTGTTCGGCCAACTCCACTATTTCGTAAACAGGAGCTATTTTTTCTTTCATATTGTAGTATTCATCCGTGATGTCAATTTGGAGACAATGCTCCCCGTATTTTTCTTGCAGCTTTCTGACGCTTTGCGTGAGAAAATCTTTACGCGCAGTAAATTTATCTCGATCAAAATCTCTGATCAAGTACTCCAACGTGGTAAGTTCCACACTTCCTTCAAAAGTGATCAAGTGATAAAATCCCTCATACCCATCCGTTGTTTCAGGAGCTTCTCCCACAGGAAGCATGCGATCTAACTCCATCGCGATTTTACTTGAATTGATCAGTTTATTTTTGGCTGTGCCGGGATGAACATTTCTCCCATGAATGGTGATTTTCGCCCCCGCTGCATTAAAACTTTCCCATTCTAATTCGCCAAGTGGGCCTCCATCTACGGTATAAGCAAATTGAGCACCAAAAGCCTCCACGTCAAACTCACGTGGCCCTTTTGAGGTCTCTTCATCTGGCGTAAATGCAACTCGAATGGGTCCATGTTTAATTTCAGGATGCTGAATCAAGTAAGCCATCGCGGTCATGATTTCTGCGATTCCTGCTTTATCATCAGCGCCTAAGAGGGTCGTGCCATCTGTAGTTACTAGTGTATGCCCTTTATAGCTAGGCAATTCAGGAAAATCGTTCGTTGATAAAACAATACCTAAAGCTGAATTCAACAGGATGTCTTCTCCGTTGTAGTTTTCAATAATCTGAGGCTGGACATTCTTTCCTGTGAAATCCTCTGAAGTATCTAAATGAGCAATAAATCCAATAGTAGGAAGGTCTTTTTCTAGATTGGCAGGTAATGTTGCCATTACGTAGCCAAACTCATTAATGGTTACATCCTCCATCCCGAGTTCAATCAATTCATCTACCAGCATATTTGCCAGTACGAGCTGACCAGGAGTAGAGGGTGTAGATGAGATGCTGTCATTCGATTCAGTATCGACCTTCACGTATGTAATAAATCTGTCCACTAGTTCTTGTTTCAAAAGATTCAATCCCTTCCTTAGCTATGTCTCTTTTATCTTAGCATAGGTTATCGGGATTATTGATTGAGAATCAGGAAGAAAAAAACCAGCAGGATGGCTCACGTATTCTGAGTGGTGAGTAATTAAAAGGTTTGGTATCTGGTAGGAAGTATTCATATAGTTGTTTTGATTGGATATCTAGAAGTTTACATATTCGGGATTATCGGTAGGGAAGGGACTTCCTAGAAAGTCTCTTCCTTTTTTGGTTCATGTAAGTGTACTTTTACGAACGGCTTTATTTCCAGAATTATCTAGCTGTTATTTTGAGTTCTGAGTATATTGAATATAAGAATTTTGTTCCATGATTTGAAAAATGAAAAACCACTACAAGATTCGAATGGAAGTTTTGGGAACAAAGACTTAAATTAGAATGCAATTGGTATGCAGTTCAGCTATATGCAGTAGTCTTAATAAATTTGGAAGAAGGATTTTATGATGAATTGGAAAAGCTTTATAGAAAATGTATCAAGCGATTATTAGACTACACAACCTGATACTGTAAAGATGGACGTTTAATCAAGAAAAAGCTGAATGTGGACTTACCAAAAGAGTTAGAAGATTTATTGAGTGAAACAGATGGAGTGTATGATGAATTTATTTGTCTTTTCATCTGGTCAATCAATAAATTATCGAAGAAAACCTCTATTTTAGAGGATGGGAAGATTTTAAAGATCTTTATATGCCTTTTGATCATCTCTTTTTTTTTTTCAAATGCTGGAAACGGAGATTTATTTGGTTATGCAGTTTTGAATGGACATATTCAAAGTGAAGACATTTATGTTTGGAATCATGAAGATGACAGTCGAACTTGGATTGCTTCCTCATTGAAAGAGTATATTAAGGGATGGATTACTGGGGGAATTTCTATTTTAAAATATCTTTAAAATTAGATGAAAAAAAGAGCCGAGAAATGGAAAGAACAGCTTTTTGCCATCGTTCAGTAGCTAAAAAACGATCTGGACGAATTAAAAACAGCCCCAGCAAAATGTAAGTGGAAATTTTGGGGCAAAGATTAGGTTTTGAATGTAACATAAGTGCAGTTCAGTTACATTAAAATTCTACTTTTTTGGTATAATAAAATTTTTAAAAAATAGAATTGAGGGTAGATTTAACAGATAAAAGTAATAAAGTATCTTTACATATAAGTATTACTGTTTTTATAAGAATCATCGGGTTCAAATTTTTGGCTTCCACTACGGCACATGTTATAGCCACAGAAAATTTTCTAGAAATCTCCTTTTTAAAAGGAAATCAAAAATCAAAATTCTGAATATTTTATTAGTCTAGACGGCCATTCCGTTGATGGGCTAAAAAATTTCGAAAAATAACTTTTTAAAAACTATTGTATTTAAATATTCAGTATGTTAAGTTAACTGATAATCAGAATTCAATTGAGTGAAATGGGCTGTTTCTCTACTTTTTACGAGTTTAAAGAGTCATGACTTAAACTATTATAATCTTTTAGAAGTTCGCTGATTATTTATTGTATCGATGGAACTTTATTTTCATGGACTGTAAGCAATTCTTGCGGCTTCATGAGAGAAACGATTTTAGGTGCTAGTAAAGATTAAGAAATATTTTGTTTTGAATGCGCATTCATATAAAATACAGAATACACTAACAATCAAATAAGCATAGTTTCTTGTTACATATAAATGAAGCTACTATTTTAGCTGAAAAAATAAAGTTCAATTGCTTAGTTATTCTAAAAGCTATTGAGGTAACAATGGAAGAATTTACTTTTCAATAACCTATTATAGTAAATGAATGCGCTTCCAAAAGGTGGAGGAAAGTGAGTGAAAAAAATCATGAAAAAATCTATTAATGCATATGATGTTGCAAAAAAGGCGGGTGTCTCGCAGTCAACTGTTTCCCGAGTGCTGAATGATTATCAATTTATAAAAAAAGAAACGAAAGAGAAAGTCCTGCAGGCGATCGAAGATTTGGAATTCACGAGGGATGAAATTGCGAGAAGTTTAGCGAACCGGGAAACGAGAACAATAGGGCTAATTGTCGGAGATATCACAAATGCCTTTTTTGCAGAATCTGCAAAAGTGATTACCCGGATTGCACAAGAGAATGATTATAATGTCATTTTATGTAATACAAATCATGATGAAGAAAGTTTAGTGCAATATATTGACAGTCTGAAAGGAAAGCGTGTTGATGGGATAATTATTGCCGGGGCTGATAAGGACAATAAGAAAATCATAGAACTCTTTGATCAACACTTCCCAGTCATTTTATACAACAGCATTATTGAACATGATAAAGCGAATTACGTTGCAGTGAATAATTATCAAGGTGCACGGCTTGCGGTTGAACACTTGTATGAGTTGGGACATCGTGATATCGGATATATTGCTGGGCCGGAAAAATATGTAACGACTCATTTACGCAATATCGGATTCAAGTCAGCACTTGCAAATTATAATTTGATTTTGAACCCTAATTTTGTCTATACAGATGAATTTCTGTATGAAAAAGTCTATGCATTTACGAAAAAGTTGCTCCGTCAGCCAGAGCGTCCTAGTTGTTTATTTGTTGCATCTGATCAAATGGCATTTGCTGTACTAGATGCGGCTTCCAGTGAAAATATTGAGATTCCGAGTCAATTATCAGTAATCGGTTTCGATAATATAAGTCTTGCTGGAAATAGTTACATAGGATTATCAACCGTTGCGCAGCCGATGAAAAAGATGGCAAGGTTGGCATTGGAAAACCTGATTGTCATTATGGAAAGAAAAAGTAATAAGGAAGTCAGTACAGTACCAGTTCAAATTGTGCTGGATGCTGAAGTGTTTTCAAGAAAAACGACAGGCGTTCGATGAAGGTGTTGAAAATAGACTAGGAAAGGGAGAGTGAAGTGAGTCACTTTCCTGATCTGAAAATAAAAAATCATTGTTAAAAGCGATAGCGAAGGAATTGGAAAATAAATTACGATTGGGATTGCCGAATTAGATACATGTGTGGTGATAGCAGACAGAAATGAGGATAAGATGAAATTGGCTATAGAAGAACTCCTGAACTAGAACGCGAATTGTTCTTACATTTGTGTAACCTGATACATGTCGGTAAAATTTATCAATTGAGCGATGAAGCAGTCAAACAAATAAGCGATTGGGATGGATTAGGGACTAACGCAGGAGTGAATATTTTAAAAGATGCTTTGGAAATGACAAAGTAACCACAAAAGGGTAAATGGGCTACTATTTAATCGTTTTGAATGCGCATTCAAAACGAGGGAAAGAGGATGAAATCAATGAGCGAAAATAAGTTGGGAACTGTAAAGGAAGTAGAACATGTGACAAGTGCGAAACCTAGCAACGTCTTTTATGGGGATTCTGCAGAAGTCCAGCCAGTAGGTTTTATGGACTACAATGAGTTTTCGAAAAGCACAAAAAGGATTCAGAGCATGGAAGGATTTGCCAAAGAATATCGAGATATTATTGACTATATTATGTCGATTACCCATAAAATTTGGGAGGAAAAAGGAATTGGCGTCATTTATGAAACTTACCATAACGATGTGGTGATGCATACAGGCGTGAATTCAATTCAAGGTGTGAATGAAGTAGTATCTGGAACACTTCAAACACTACATGCCTTTCCTGATCGTAAACTATACGGAGAAAATGTAATTTGGTCAGGAAACGATAAGGAAGGGTTTTTATCATCACATCGGATTGTTTCAAATACGACCAATTTGGGAGATTCATCCTTTGGACCGGCAACGGGAAAGAAAGTCATGTTTCGAACGATTGTCGACTGCTTCGTCCATTCCAATCGAATAGTCGAGGAATGGCTGGTACGCGACAATCTCTACATTGTGAAGCAACTCGGATATAATCCGGTTGAAGTCGCGAAACTCCTCGCAAAACAATCTGCACATAAAGGTCCAGCATTGCAGAGTCATTTCGGAATAAGTGAGGTTCGAAAGGGGCAATTTATGCCTGAGGAATTTATAAGAAAATCCACCGCGTTTGAAATTGGTGATTTCACTTTGGAATTGTATAACAAGATTTGGGAACGTAGACTATTTAATTACGTGAATGACTTTTATGCGGAGAATGCAAACGTTCACTTCATCTGTGGTACAGATTTAACCGGTTCGCAACAAATTCAAGGCATGTTGATTAGTTTGTTTGCGTCATTTCCAAATGCTGCCTTCTTTGTGGATCGCGTGACGTGTAATGAGAGGAATCAAGAAGGTTCATGGGACGTTGCGGTTAGATGGAGATTGCAAGGATTGCATGAAGGAATTGGGTATTTCGGTACACCTAGCGGGCAACCGATAAAAATATTAGGTATCTCGCATTTACAGATACAGGATGAAAAAGTAACAGAAGAATGGCTTACATTTGATGGTCTAGATGTACTGAAACAGATTTATATGCAAATAGAAAATGATTCCAATAAAAAAGCGAAAGAAGAAGCCCTTGCTTAATTATATGACAGTTTAATAAATCATGAATTGAAAGGGGTGATGCTTCAAAACTAACTCTTGTAAGCTGAAAGGCAATGTATAAATAAAATTAATTATAAAGGGGACATAAAAATGACAGATCAACCAAAGGTGAAAAAAGTAGTTACAAATGACGAAATGGAAAAAAATTGGATTGTGCGTTTTGACGAATTAAGGAAAAATTCTATTCCGTTAATGTTTATTGACAGCATCATCCCTGGACATCAGCGGTTAAATTATTCACTTATTGGGGATACAGCAAGTGAAAACGATGCGTATACTCCGGCAATCACAGAAAAGCATGGGTTTCAAATTGGAATGGTTAAAGCACCTAAAGGAAATGGACCAGCGTATCATACCCATGATTACATTGAGACGTTTCTTCCATTGACAGGAAAATGGCGCTTTTACTGGGGCAATAGTGAAGATAAGATTGAAGGGGAAACCATAATAGAAGAATGGGATATGATTTCTCTACCACCAGGACTGTGGAGAGGATTTGAAAATATTAGTGAAGAAGACGCGTGGATATTCGCGATTCTCGAAGAGCATGAAGCATATCAAGGGAAAGATCCTTACTGGGCACCCGAAGTGACCAGAAAGGCAAAAGAGCACGGATTTTATGCAGACGAAACCGGTAAAATGATTAAGCCTGCCAACTTTAGCGAACTTGAGAAGAAAATGGCTGAAAAGTTAAAAGCAGGCGAACGATAAGAAATGAGTAAAGATAATCTAGTGTTATTACCCGGAACGTTATGCGATGCCAGGCAGTGGGAACACCAGATAGACCACTTGTCTGCCATTGCAGACATTACAATCGGAGACGTGACAAGCGGCGATACGTTGAAAGAGATGGCGAACACAGTGTTGGCAAAAGCACCGGCAAAATTTTCGCTAGCGGGATTATCACTCGGTGGAATGGTGGCATTAGAGATTATCAAACAAGCCCCTGAACGGGTGAATCGGCTGGCGTTACTGAATACCAATCCAACAGGTCCGAAGCCTGAACAGAGAACGGCTTGGAACGGTTTCATAAATTTGGTGAATGAAGGTCGTTTCAATGAAATCACGAAAGATCATTTGTTGCCTTATTTAGTTCATCCAAATCATTTAACAAATGTAGAATTAACTTCTGCGATTATTGAGATGGCGGAAGCGGTAGGGCCGGATGCTTACTTACGTCAATTACATGCAGTTGCTACTCGAATCAATTATGTTCCTTACTTGCAGTCCATTCCATGTCCCACACTTATTTTAGTAGGGAAAGAAGATACGATTTGTCCGGTATCTTTACATAAAGAAATGCATGATCATATACCAAATTCTGGAATAATCATTGTGAAAGAGTGTGGACATCTAAGCAGTATGGAGCAGCCCGAAGCAGTGACGAATGCGTTAAGAGAATGGTTAAGTAAAGTTTAAGATAAAACGTGCAATGTGGGGAGTCGAAATCATGAAGAATACATTGAAAGACCAGATTAAAAATGGAGAGCGTGTCCTAGGCGGGTTTGTCGGGATGTATTCTCCGAATCTAGTTGAAATGATTGGATATGCAGGGTTTAATTTTATCGTAATTGACGATGAACACGCAGCTTTCAGTTATACAGAATTGGAGAACTTGATCCGAACTGCGGAGAATGTAGGCTTAGTTCCACTCGTTCGTGTCTCCTATGATCCTTCAAGTATTCAAAAAGCATTAGATCGAGGTGCAAAAGGAATTCAAGTGCCGATGGTCAATACAAAAGAAGATGCAGAAAATGTAATTGCTCAAGCCAAGTTTCCTCCCTTTGGAAATAGAGGAGTGGCCTTTTCGCATCGTGCTGCCCGATATGGGATGGACAACGGAGAAGCTTTCATAGATTCTTCTAACGAGGAAATATTAGTGATTCCACATATTGAAACAGTCGAGGCGACTGAAAACTTTGAAGAAATTATGAGTGTTGCAGGAATTGATATTGCGTTCATCGGTTCGACGGATTTATCCGTTAATATGGGCTTTAAAAAAGAAGGCGCAAAACATCCCGACGTGCAAAAAAGAATCGCCCGCTTATATGAAACCGCCCAAAAAAATAATTATACAATAGGCACAGTGGCTGGAGATTTAACTAGTGTAAATGATGCGTTTGATAAGGGTGCGAAATATGTGGGTGTTGTAACGAATACGGTCATATTTGAAGGGTTGAAGAATCTAGTTGGACAAAGTGAAAGTTGATGGACTTGTATGTTGAGACTGAATGAAGAACTATATTTTACAATAATCTAAAAAGAAGGTGTTTGATATATGGGTCCAATTGACATAATGATAGTGGTAGTTTATATGTTAGTGCTCGTCTACATGGGTTATAGATTAGGAAAAGGCAATAAAACGCAAGAGGATTTCTTTATTGGTGGTAGAACGGTCGCGACGATCCCCATTGCGTTGTCAATTGCAGCAACGACGTTAAGTGCGAATGGATTTATCGGCGGTCCCGGCTATTCTTATACTAATGGGTTAAACGCATTTATGTTGAATTTCAGTATCCCTTTAGTCCTTGTAGTCACATTAGTGGTGTTTTTGCCGTTTTACTATAATTTGAAAGTGACATCTATCTATGAGTATATAGAAATGCGGCTTGGCAGTAAAAGTAGGTTATTGATCGTTTTAGGATTTTTGGTTTCTAATGTTATCCAAATCGGTTCGTTTATATTTATCCCTTCTTTAATCATTCAGACATTTACAGGTTGGTCATTAATACTTATCGTACCAATTGTAGTCGCGGTTTCTATACTATATACATTGCTTGGCGGCTTGAAAGCGGTTATTTGGACGGATGCAATCCAAATGGTGGTTCTATTCGGCGGGTTATTTTTGATTTTTATCATAGTCATTATGAAATTAGATATTGGATTTTTTGAAGGAATCAATGTTGCGAAAGATGCGGGGAAATTTAAACCGTTGGACTTTTCTTTCGACTTACAATTGGAAAACGGATTTTGGGCAGCTTTAATTGGAGGTTCGTTCTTATGGCTTAAATATTTCGCTACGGACCAAACACAAACTCAACGAATGATTGCAGCAAAATCCGTCCGTGAAGTGAAAAAGTCGATTGCCATCAGTGGTATTGTAATGAATACAATTTATTTCCTATTTATCATACTTGGAGTTCTATTATATATTTTCTATGATGGTAAACAATTCGAAAATGCTAATGATGTGATGATCACTTTCTTGGCTGAAAATATTCCGATAGGCTTTTTAGGAATTGTTATCGCTGCTGTATTTGCTGCAGCCATGTCCAGTATTGACTCTGTATTAAACTCGGTAACAACTGTATTTGTAAAAGATATATATGAAAAATACTTTACCAAAGGAAAGGAAGCTTCACTGAAGGTTTCCAAAGTATTCACGTTCATATTCGGACTTCTGCTTATTGGATTTACACTTATGGCATTTGGAGACACAACTGCTTCAATTTTAGCGATTATAGGAAGTTATTTGTCTTATTTTTCAGGCGCTATGATTGCTATGTTCGTATTGGCGATGTTCACAAAAAAAGCAGGGGATATCGGTGTCGCTATTGGCTTTGTCTTAGGAATCGCGCTCACAATTTTCTTTGGTAAATTAGGCATTGTCAACTGGTTATGGAACTATCCAGTCGGATTTTTGTTAACTACGAGTATCGGATATGCAGCAAGTATGCTCATTAATGAAAAGCATGCTGTAAATTACGATGAATTTACCTTTAAAGGTCAGAGAAACAAGCTGATTGCTGAAGGCAGAACAACAGATGAAAATGGAGTTTCGGTTCTTCCAGGAACAATTGATAAATATGCATATATTCTTTTAGGATTCTTTGCTATACAGACACTGGTGCTCGTCGTTTTACAGTTCATTTAGAGAGCTGTTGATTGATAGGAAGGAGAGAGGGCAATGGGCAACTTTTCCGCTAGTAAGAAACTCGTATTAGATTATTTTAATGAACTGGAAGAAGCTACCTCCGATACTGTAGAAGAAATACTAACAAAATATACAACAGCCAATTATTTGTGGAGAGGAGTATATCCTTTCCGTAAAATAAATAACCAAACAGATGTGGCGAGAGAGTTTTGGCAACCGTTAAAGAAGAGTTTAATCAGAATGCAAAGGCGCCAGGATATTTTTATTGCAGGCAATAACGAAAACGACGATGAAGAATGGGTCATGAGTATGGGGCATTTTATGGGGAACTTCGAGTCAGATTGGCTGGGGATTCGCGCGACTGGAAAAATGATCAATTTAAGATATGCGGAATTTAACTGTATTGAAGACGGGAAGATTTCTCAAACTGGTTTGTTTGTTGATATTATTGGATTCATGCAACAAGTGGGTATTAATCCACTACCACCAGATACCGGAAATTACTTTGTATACCCTGGACCAAAAAACCATGATGGGCTTCTTTTTGAAGATGCAGATGCAGAGAAAAGCCAAAAGACGCTTGATCTAGTAAATAAGATGGTAAATGATCTGTCTGAACTTAATGAAACAGGCTCAATGGATTGTCCGCCGGAGTTATTGGCACGGACTTGGTCAGAAAATATGATTTGGTATGGACCAGGGGGCATCGGTGCAAGTTATACCATCCCTAGTTATCAAAAACAGCATCAACTCCCTTTCCGAAACAACCTGAAAGATAAAAAGTTTAATGGTCATGTATGCCGTTTTTCAGAAGGAAACTTTGCCTGCTTTTTTGGTTGGCCAAACTTAACGAACACACCTATTGGTGGATTCTTAGGATTACCAGGAGGAGACGTTTGTGCAGATATGCAAGTTGTTGATGTCTATCGCCGAGAAGGGGATAAGCTCGAGGAAAATTGGGTGTTAATTGATATCCCTTATTGGCTAAAACAACAGGGAGTGGATATCTTGGAACGCACAGTTAATATTACCAATCCTAAATTAAAATAAGCGATCGAAATTGCGTATTATAAGAGAGCGCTTACAAACTACAATATTACCGGGGATTCGAAAATTGTATATAACGGACATGTCAGTACTTTAGAAATTAAGAATTTCTTAGAAAAAATCCTTAATGGTAAAAACCCGCCTACAAGTTTATATACTGCTTCTGACCAAATTGCGATGATAGTGATTGACTTGTTAACAGAAATGGGATTAAAAGTTCCAGAGGATTTTTCTATTGTAGGCTTTGACAATATTGATATTGCCGCCAATCCTCATATTAATCTAACTACTATTTCACAGAACAAACAGGATATGACGAAAATGGCTTTAAAAAATTACTAAATGTTGTTAACAACGATGATAATGAACTACCTTTCCAAATAACATTAAAACCAGAATTGATTGTTAGATCGGCAACATCTGTGCGAAAAACACAACGTGGTAAGGAGGTAAAGTAATTGCTTTCTATTCAAGAAATTTTTAATTTATCAGGCAAGGTAGCGATAGTTACTGGTGCAAGTAAAGGAATCGGCCGGAACATAGCTTTGCTTTTAGCTGAAGCAGGAGCGGATTTAGCTATTATAGCCCGCAATGAAGAAGAACTTCAAATGCTTTCCGAAGAAATAGAAGCGAAAGGCCGCCGAGTCTTAGCGATACCGGCGGACTTAATGGATATTGAATCTACTTCGACAATAGTAAAGCAGGTTTTCAAAGAGTACGGAAAAATTGATATATTAATCAATAATGCTGGAACAAACATTCCTAAACCGGCTATAGAAATTACTGAGCAAGAATGGGATTTGGTCACTGACTTAAATGTTAAAAGCTTATTCTTTATAACAAAAGAAGTTGGTAGATATATGCAAAAACAGAAGGCAGGAAAGATTGTAAATATTACATCTCAAATGGCCTTTGTAGGGTATTATAATCGTTCAGTTTATTGTGCAAGTAAGGGTGGTGTCACTCAAATGATGAAAGCGCTCGCTATTGAATGGGCGCCTTACCAAATAAATGTTAATGCTATAGCACCTACTTTCATTGAAACTTCAATGACTAAGAATATGTTTAAAGATGAAAAGTTCAAAAATGAAGTGTTAAGTAGAATACCGCTTGGACGTTTGGCTAAATCAGAGGATCTCTATGGCGCAATTTTGTATTTATCCTCTGGTGCATCAGACATGGTGACAGGCCATACACTTGTTGTCGACGGCGGATGGACAGTTTGGTGAAATTTTCAATTTAAAGAATAAGTATTCCTAAATTATAAAATAAAGTTAGGTGGTTGATATCTATGGTAATTACGAATGAAAAACTAAATATTTCTGATTTCAGAATGCCCACTAATTTTAAATTCGGGTGTGGAGCCCACAAAAGTTTGCCTGAGGAGATCCAAAAATACTCTCCAAAAAAAATAGCGATTGTAAGTGATAAAGGGGTAGCACAAGCAGGTATAG
Source organism: uncultured Planococcus sp. (assembly GCF_947501725.1). Classification (NCBI taxonomy): domain Bacteria; kingdom Bacillati; phylum Bacillota; class Bacilli; order Caryophanales; family Caryophanaceae; genus Planococcus; species uncultured Planococcus sp. The sequence goes on from NZ_CANMXD010000007.1 coordinate 212,550, forward strand.
TAGACAAGTTAAAAAAGGTGTTAAAATCTACAGATGTTCCAATTTATACATTTACAGATATATCAGGTGAACCAACCTTCAAGTTAGTTAAGAATGTAACTAAGAAACTTCAAGAAGAAAATGTTGATCTTGTAATAGGTGTTGGAGGAGGAAGTGCGTTAGACGTAGCAAAGGCCTCGGCTGCTCTTCTCCTGACTGAGGACGTTGATCTTTATCTGAGTGGCACTCAACAGATTGGAAAGCGTCAAACACCATGCATTCTTGTACCGACAACATCTGGCACGGGGTCTGAAGTGACAATGAACGCTATTTTTGGTGATGAAGAAAAAGAGTTAAAAAGAGGTATAGTTAGTCCGGCATTACTGCCTGACTTGGCTATAATTGATCCAGGGTTAACGATTTCATGTCCTCCAAGAGTATCTGCATCATCTGGCATAGATGCTTTTACACACGCTATTGAATCTTATATATCAGTAAAGGCTACACCACTTACCAAGATTTTTGCTGAGAAAGCTATGCGATTATTCCCTGAGTATATCACTAGTGCGGTCCACAACGGCTCTAATTTAGAAGCTCGTACAGGTATGAGCTGGGTGAGTGCTTTAGCTGGAGTATCGCTTGCTAATGGAGGTGTAGGTGCAGTTCATGCCTTGGCATATCCGCTTGGGGGAAAATATCACATTGAGCATGGTGTAGCAAATGCCTTGCTAATGCCATATGTATTTAATAAAATTGGGACGACATGTACTCGTGAGATGGTCGAAGTAGCTTCATTCTTACAATTAGGTGATTACTCTAGCCAGCCGAGAGAAGCACTCCCATCTGTAGTCCAATATTTATTTGAATTATTAGATACACTCAACTTGCCGAAAAATCTAAAAGATTTAGATATTCCAGAAATTGCATTAGCCGAATTAGCGGAAAGTGCTTCAAAAGTGGAAAGACTATTAGCCAATACGCCTTATAAGTTGTCTGAAAGAATGATCAAAGAAATATATGAAAATGCGTATCATGGAAAGGTCGGTGTTAATGGGAAATGACTAATATAGAAAAAATGTTTATCAATGGTGAATGGAGAGAAGGAGAAACTTCTTATGAATTGAAGTCTCCCTATAACAGAGACAAGGTAGCCCAAGTATCTTTTTCAACAAAAGAAGATGTTTTCGAAGCTATTGAAAGTGCAAAGTTAGCTCAAGAAAAAATGAAAGCACTAACAGCTTTAGAAAGGTCAACTATTTTAGAGAAAGTCGCTCATTTATTGGAGGAACAGTTTGAGGAATGCGCACTTATTTTGACTAAAGAGAATGCTAAACCTCTTAAATCCGCCAGAGGTGAGATATTAAGAACAATTGAAACGTATAAATTTGCGGCGGAGGAAGCAAAGAAGCTTACAGGAGAAACTATACCTATGGATGCTGCAAAAGGTGGTAAAGGTAGATTTGGTTTTACTAGACGTGAACCAGTGGGTGTGATAGGTGCAATTACGCCATTTAACTTTCCGTTTAATCTAGTAGCGCATAAATTAGGACCTGCTTTTGCAGCTGGGAACACTCTTATACTAAAGCCTGCTTCGCAAACACCGTTGAGTGCTTTAAAAACAGCAGAGATTTTTGAGCAAGCTGGACTTCCAGCTGGTGCACTAAATGTTGTGATTGGAAAGGGTGGTGATATAGGAGATATCCTGGTTACACATCCCGATATTAAATTAATTACCTTTACGGGCAGTTTAGAAGTAGGGCTTGATATTAAGGCGAAGTCCGGTTTGAAAAAATCCACTTTAGAGTTAGGTTCAAATTCAGCAGTTGTAATTGATGATGTGGAGGATATTCAAAGTGTAGCAAATAGATGTGTAGAAGGAGCTTTCACTTTTGCTGGTCAAGTATGTATTTCTCTACAACGAATATTTGTTAAGAAAGAACTGTATGAGGAATTTAGCCAAGCAATGCTTCAAAGTGTTGAAAAATGGAAAATCGGAGATCCTGCAAATGAATCAACTGATATGTCTGCTTTAATTCAGGAGAAAGAAGCTATAAGAGCTGAAGAATGGATTGAAGAAGCTAAAAATGCAGGAGCAGAAATTTTATGTGGCGGAAAGAGAGAGGGTTCGGTTATTGATCCAACTATTATCGCCAAGGTTCCTGCGCATGTATCATTAAATTGTAAAGAGGCGTTTGCGCCAATTGTATTAATTAATACGTATGAGAAATTTGAAGAGGCACTCAGGTATGTAAATGATTCACAGTATGGGCTTCAGGCAGGTGTTTACACTACTTCAATTGAAAAGTCCTTCCAAGCAATTGAGCAAATTGAGGCAGGAGGAGTCATTATTAATGATATCCCATCTTTCCGAGTTGATCAGATGCCTTACGGCGGTGTGAAAAACAGTGGTACAGGGCGTGAAGGAATAAAGTATGCAACAGAAGAGATGACCGAATTAAAATTAGTGGTGTTTAAGGTTTCCGACTAAATCGTTAAGTAATCGTCTATATTAATAAAGTAAATAAGGGAGGAGCTTATGGTACAGTGAACTAAATATTGTATTAAAAACACCTTTTGTTTTTTCTGAGTAGATTAGAACATTGAAAGGTGTTTTCTCATTTTTATAAAAATAGTTAACATATGACCCCTTATCGGAAGTTGCAGGAATACGAAGGGAGAGAAGGTGCGCTTTGATTAGCATCAACTCTCCCTTTTTTGTTTATTCGTTACTTTTTTACGGTGACCTGAAAGAAAATGAAGGAGCGAGGTCTCATGATTAGTCCTGTTAAAAACTATCTTCATGAACAGGTTACTGTCTCGATACGGTAGATGCGTTGATTGATTTTTCCTTTATTGAAGACCTCACTACACCATCGAACGAACTTTCGCTGAGGGCAAGGAACACCATGGTTTTCGCTAGACAAGGCGGAGAGGATGCAAGTCTGTCCACGAGCAGGCTTAACTGAAGGAAGCATCAATATGCTGGAAATCATTAAACGCGTGATGTATGGCAGAAACAGTTTTGAACTTCTACGGAATAAATAATTACTGCTCGAAGAGCGTAAATTCAACTAACTGCGGAAAGAACCATTTGAGACTTATGTTCAAAAACGATTTGTTAAACCAGTTTATTTTGCTATTATTGAATATGAAATTTGTTCTAAATGTTTAATGAAAGGTAAAAAGATGAGCTCACTTTCTACCTCTCAGTAGAAAGTGAGCTCATCCTCTGTTACCGTTTATCCTATTGAACATAATAATAATTATTTACACAGATTTTTTCTGTTCAATTAACATTTTCGATTGAAAATCTTTATTTCGAGTAAGGAAACTGACTAAAAATAACCCGATTAAAGATAGTCCTAAGCCATAAATGACATAAGGAATAGTGGTGCCCATGGCGTGAGCAATGCCGGTACCCAATATTCCGAATATCATTGCTCCAATACCGCCATAGGGCGTTACTATAGATGTGTTTCTTAATAAGTACCCTCCGAATATTGGTACTAGCAGAGCACCAGCAGAGTATGCATAAGTTGCAACGAGCCAATTTAATGCACCTGTAAATTGAGTTGCTAAAACATAAGCTATGGCAATAATGACAACCGAAGTCCAACGTGACATAGCTAGAAGTTTTTTCTCGCTTACATCCGGATTGATATGATTCTGATACAAATCTCTAGTGATATTTACAACAACAGATTGAACCCCACTATTAACGGTAGACATAATTGTAGCGATAATAAAACTAGCGTATAAAGCCAAGAACCAAGTAGGCACTTGAGTTAAAAACCATCCAGCAGCTAACTCTGGACCTGCTAAATTAGGGTTCATTGTGAAAATCGACATTCCCATAACGGCCGCCCAAATTTCTACGAGCATAATAATAATCGCAGTTGCTATCAAAGTAGTGCGAATACTGCTGGTGTTTTTGGCTGCATAAATTCGTTGGTAATACATTTGATTGGTCAATGTCCCCGGAATAATCGAAAGTGTCCATAATACAATGGTCAACATGCCCACAGCCCCGAGACCGCTAGGAAATTCCCAGGATGTAGCTGGATTGCTACTTATTACTTCATTCCATCCTCCAGCCATACTAATAACCATAAAAGAGGATATGACAGTCATAATGAGCATTCCTACTCCAAAAATGAAATCTGTCCAGGCAATTGAAGTAAGACCTGCTGGAATAATGAAGACTAAACTGAATATAGCTAAGAAAAACATTAGGATAGTTGGAGAAATACCCGTGATGGGCTCTAATAATTTTCCAAATGCAACAAGTTGCGTAGCTACCCAACCGAAAGGAACAATAATGGTCATAAGAGCAGTCATTCCGCTTAAGACAGGGTGGTTTCCGTATATACTACGAATTACATCTGGCAGAGTGGTGAAATTTTTGCTTCTGAGCCAAGGTGCGATCAACACAAATGTAAGAATACCGACACTAAGAATTAATCCATAAGTTAAGGTAGACCATCCAGATGCATAACCAATTCCTACATGGGCTACTAGCATTCCTCCACCCATAGCAGTAGCAAATTGAGTCCCAATGACCACATAAACGGGGAGTGAACGTCCTCCCACTTCCCAATTTTCACTTCCTTTATTTTTACTTCCTATATACAACGCAATAGCCCCGCTAAAAATAAGAACTCCCAAACTGCTGGCAATGATAACAAATAATGGACTCATAATACCCCTCCTTAAAATGATAACCTGAAATGAATTATGTTCAAAAATGAAATCGCTTACTTTAGTTCATTATCTAATTTTCAATTTATCATTAATAACTATTTAGTAGATATTTGTTTCCAAATCTCCCTTCTGATAAGTCTGAATGTAGTAATGTCCAACAATTGTATCAACTGTTTTTTTGAAAAGATATACTTTTCTAATAATTTAATTTTTATTTTTAAATTATAGAAAATTAATAATAATACAATTATAAAGTAAAGTTATATTTATAAGTAACTGATGGTGTATAGTAGAAGTACATTATAGGATATTTGTACAAAAGGAGGAGCATAATGATTACACCAGCTACTAAAAGTTCTCTTTATCAAGATATCATTAATCAACTTATAAATGAGATCAAAAGGGGAAGTTGGAAGCCAGGAGATAAGTTTCCTGGTGAAAAAGAACTAGCCCTTACCTTTGAAGTTAGCCGGAACTCTATTAGAGAATCACTCAAAAGCTTGCAGATCCTTGGAATAATTCACTCTTCAGCAGGGAAAGGGACATTTGTTACTGAAAATGCACTGCGGAAAATAGAAAATACAGAATTAGTTGAGTTGCTTACTGATCACAGAAGCTCTTTAATTGACTTTCTCCATTTTAGAATGGCTCTTGAAGCACAAGCTGCATTCTTGGCGGCTCAAAATGCTAGCGCAGAGGAAATTGAAATACTTGAATCTCTTTTAGAAACTTTGGGTGAGAAACTAATAAAGGACAAAAACTATGCACTTGAAGGCTTCGAATTCCATATGCTAATTGTTACCTTGTCTCAAAACAAGTATATTATTAAGTTATTTCAAAGCTATTCAGATGAATTAAAAGCACAGCGTACCCCCGTATACCAAGATAAAATTAATAAACAAAGAACTCTTGAAGATCATGTGAAAATTGTGAAAGCAATAAAGGAAGCAGAACCTGAAAAGGCTAGAGACGCTATGTTTGATCACTTTCTCCATGCATTCGAAGATCTTAATTTAAACTAAATTTTATCGTTTTATTTCGCAACTGGATAGAACCGCCTTGGTCGATGGCGACATTGACGATCACTGCATCGGGCTGCATGGTTTTGCCCATTTCTTCGGTGACGAGTTGAGGTGCGCGCGCTCTGGGAATCAACACGGAGCCGACTAATAAATCGACTTTTTTTACTGAGTTGGCGATATTCAACGGGTTGGAAGCCCATGTCTTCAGCCTTCCATCGAATTAATCATCCAGTTGGCGAAGCCAATCCAGGTTAACATCTAGAATGGTGACGTTCGCTCCCAGTCCAATGGCCATTTAATTCATTGAATAAAGAATGAAATTTTGTGGGAAGTCAACTATATCGAAAGTAATGTATGAATTTCGTGAATTCCTTTTTCTTCTAGCCCTAACTTACTCAATGACCGTCCATCTTCTCTAAAGTTTCTTTTTAAAATAACACTTCCCAAGTCAATTATTGCATCAATGGTTGGTGTACTTATGCCCACCATTTTACCCAGTTCTGATAGTGGTACCAAACCAGTAGGTATATCTTCAAAAAGATATCTAGTATTTAAAGTAGTAGGCCCATTTATTTCTTGATAGGCCTCTACCTTTTGAATGCTTTCATATAGTGAATTTCCTTCAACCCCATAGCTTGATTTATACCACTCCAAAATAGAAGGTAATTCTATGCCCAATATTTTTCCGATTCGCAAACGTTCTTCATCCATTTTCTCTATTAACATAGCTATAGATGGTGTTACGCCGTCTAGATAGTATTTAAAAGGTACTTTGGTTTCAATTCTCCCAGCATTTAAAAGAGTGGGTGCAGGGTGCAACAATGCATTTACATTTTCTAGACTTGTCCACATGATATTTGGGACAGATTTAAACTCTGGAAAAGATAAATTCAATAACCCTTCTATTCTTTTTGCCTCTTCGCTAGGGATGGTCGCAACTTTTACACAATCCTTCACCCCACTGATAATAACTTCTCCAACTTTAGGACTTCTGCATGCATATAACAGCGTGTTCGTTTCCGCCACTATAACTCTTTTCGCGTTACTCTCTTTCTTGAAAATAAAGCTTACTTCTAGGGCCCCTCCTGTAGCACCAGGATTCAATATTACAATTTGATCATCTGCAAGATAAGGTGCCATTTTTTGGGCAATGCTCGCATGATACACTGATGGAATTACAACCATAATAATATCCGTCCCTTTGATAACCTCTTCAATATTATTTGAAATTAAATCAATATGCGCTTCTCCGTTTACTGCACCGGTGGTTTTTATTGTTTGTGTTTTTTGTAATTCTCTAACCCTTTCTGGATCAACATCGTATAAATTAACATTAAATCCCATCAGATTGAGGTGGGCTGCAAAAGCATGTCCTCCATTACCAGCACCGATTATTGCGTAATTAGGCTCGTTCATATTCTTCATCCTTTCAAGAATTATTTTATGTTAATTATCAAACTAAATGGCTTAATGTCCAAATGTCCAACAATTAAACTAAGTATACATTCTTATCTGAAAATTTAAAAGACTTTCTTTATAAATTTACAAGCTTGGTAGAAAAATCTATTTCTAAAGAGGATGGAGTTATGAGTAAAAGTATGCCACTATGGAAACCTCTAGAGATTGTAAAATGCGAAGGGCAGATTTTTTAAGTTATAAAAAAATCTGAAATTTGAACAGTGGATTCTTTGTTTTCTGAAGAGAAGGAAGAGACAGGAAGAGCTATAAAGTCCTCTAAAAAGGAGTGTGTGCGATTTAGTTGAAGAAAATGAAGGATTCGATTTATAGTATGAAAGAATTGTCTCAGCCTTTTTTAAAAGCGCAATCTTATCTGTGAAGATTTGATGGCTGGCAAAGCTATTCCAGTTCTTAAATAAAGACATTGTTGACATATGAGGGATTATCGGAACTACTTTCCCTCTAGAAATCTTTTAAGACAATTAGTATGCCAAGAAGATAGT